>NZ_JBHUSF010000255.1:0-13372 GCF_042673295.1 Rhodococcus sp. NPDC057014 | reverse complement strand
GCTTTGTCGTGTGCCCCCGGCAGGATTCGAACCTGCGACCTTTCGCTCCGGAGGCGAACGCTCTATCCCCTGAGCTACGGGGGCGCACCGGAAAACCGGTGTGCCGATTGGGCTGGCCAATGGTAGCGCATAGGTAGGGGGATCGACCAAATCGGTCCCCCTACTTCGTGGACTCGCCCCGGTAGGGGCCCGAACACGCCTAGTGTCGGGAGGACGTGGACGCTCGCGAACTCTCGGGGAGGGGTCGAGGATGACCGATGTACGGCAGCCGGGATCGCAGGATTCCGACGGGCACTATTCCGATGCCGACCTCGAGTCGGACCTGCGGTGGTGGGCGGCGGCCAACTATCTGACGGTCGCGCAGATCTACCTGCAGGACAACACGCTTCTGCGGGAGCCGTTGCGCCCGGAGCACATCAAACCGCGGTTGCTCGGGCACTGGGGAACGAGTCCGGGGCTGTCGATGGTCTACGCCCTGCTGAACCGTATCATCCGCCGGACCGACACCGACTGCCTCTACGTGACCGGTCCCGGTCACGGTGGTCCGGCGCTCGTCGCCGCCACGTACCTGGAGGGAACGTACTCGGAGGTGTATCCGGGCGTGTCCCGCGACGCCGCGGGTATCCACCGGCTCTGCAGGCAGTTCTCGACGCCGGGCGGCATCCCGAGTCACGTCAGCGTGCAGACTCCGGGCAGCATCCACGAGGGAGGCGAACTCGGCTACGCGCTCGCACACGCCGCCGGGGCGGCTTTCGACCATCCGAATCTGTTGGTGGCGTGTGTGATCGGAGACGGAGAGGCGGAGACGGGACCGCTGTCGGCGTCGTGGAAACTGCCCGCATTCCTCAATCCGGAACGCGACGGTGCAGTGTTGCCGATCCTGCACGTCAACGGTGCGAAGATCGCCGGGCCTACCGTCCACGGCCGCAGCAGCGACGCCGACCTCGAAGCGTTCCTCGGCGGTCAGGGGTGGGCGCCGGTCGTCGTCTCCGGCGACGACCCGCGGCAGGTGTTCCCCGCGCTGCATCGCGCGCTGACCGACGCCCACACCGCGATCGCGGACCTTCGGCGGGAGGCACGGGCAGGCAGGCGCAGCGCCGCCCGGTGGCCGGCGATCGTGCTGCGGACCCCCAAGGGCTGGACCGGTCCGCGCACCGTCGACGGCGTGCTCGTCGAGGGCACGCACCGGGCGCACCAGGTTCCGCTGTCGGGGGTCCGGACCGACGAGGCCCATTTGCGTCAGCTCGAGGAGTGGATGCGGTCGTACCGCCCGGACGAACTGTTCGACTCGTCCGGCGCACTCGTGCCGGACCTCGTGCGGTTGGCGCCGCAGGGCGACAAGAGGATGGGTTCGTCGCCGTACGCGAACGGCGGCCGCCTGCGCGCGGATCTTCCCGTGCCGCCCCTGGAGAAGTACGCGCTCCCCATCGAGGAACCCGGCACCACCCACCACGAGACCACCCGGGTGCTCGGGGAACTGCTCCGCGACCTGTACACCGCTACCACCACGCCCGACGGCGGTGGATACTTCCGGCTGTTCTGCCCGGACGAAACGTCCAGCAACCGGTTGGGCGCCGTCTTCGAGGTGACCGACCGGTGCTGGCAACTCCCGGTCACCGACTACGACGACGGACTGTCGGCCGGCGGCCGGGTGATGGAGGTGCTCAGCGAGCACCTCTGCGAGGGCTGGCTGGAGGGGTACCTGCTGTCGGGGCGGCACGGACTGTTCGCGAGCTACGAGGCCTTCGCGATGGTGAGCGTGTCGATGCTCGTCCAGCACACCAAGTGGCTGCAGCATGCGGTGGATCTGCCGTGGCGGGCGCCGGTGGCCTCGCTGAACGTCCTGCTCACCAGCACCTGCTGGCGCAACGACCACAACGGTTTCAGTCACCAGGGGCCCGGCATGATCGACGCCGTCATCCCGCTCGCACCGGACGTGGTCCGGGTGTGGCTCCCACCGGACTCGAACACCCTGCTCTCGATCGCCGACCACTGCCTCCGCAGCACCGATCACGTCAACCTCGTCGTGGTCGACAAGCAGCCGCACCTGCAGTACCTGACCCTCGCGGAGGCGCACGCGCACTGCGCTGCGGGGGCGTCGGTGTGGGAGTGGGCCGGAACGGAGTCTTCTGCGGGCACCGAACCGGACGTCGTCCTCGCCGCCGCCGGAGACGTCCCGACTGAGGAGATTCTCGCCGCCGCGCAGTTGCTGCGCGAACACACCCCGGAACTGGTCACCCGGGTGGTCAACGTCGTCGACCTGATGGGGCTGCTCACACCCACCGAGCACCCGCACGGATTCGACGCGCGCACGTTCCTCGACCTCTTCACCGCGGACACCCACGTGGTGTTCGCGTTCCACGGGTACTCGCGCGCCATCCACGAGTTGATGCACGGACGTCCCGCACCGGACCGCTTCCACGTCCGCGGCTTCAGCGAACAGGGCACCACGACCACACCGTTCGACATGGTCGTGCTCAACAGGATGAGCCGCTACCACCTCGCCCTCGCCGCGTTGCGCCGCACGCGGCGGGAACCGGCCGGTGCGACGGAGTTGGCCGACTTCTGCCTCCGGCAACTCGAACGGCACGGCGAATACGTCGTCGCGCACCTCGAGGACATGCCCGAGGTGCGCGACTGGACGTGGTCGTGACGCCGGACGTCAGTTCATAGGCAGGGGAGCGGCGCCCTTCGCGGTGAGCATGTTCGTCATCACCGTCGCCTCGCTCTGCTGGGTGTCCACCATCGTCTGCGCGAGGCTGCGGACCGCGTCCTCAGATGCGTGCTGGGCCGCGTACTCCATCATCGGGAGCCCGCCCTGGTGGTGCCGCAGCATCAGCTGGAGGTACAGGACGTCGACGGCCGGGCCGGTGGCCTGACGCAGCGCGGCCATGTCCTCCGACGACGCCATGCCGGGCATCTTCGACATCGACCCCGTGTGCGAGTTCTCGGCGGTCCCGTGTGTGTGACCGTCCGAGTGCTCCGATCCCATCCAGCCCATGTAGCCGCCGGACGGCAGTGCCGGCTGATCCCACAGCGCGAGCCAGCCCTGCATCTGTCCGAGCTGGTTCTGCTGGGTGGTGAGGATGTCGTACGCGAGGCTGCGGACCGCCGGGTCGGTGGCATTGGCCAGCGCAATTGCCGACATCTCCACCGCCTGGCTGTGATGCACGCTCATGTCCTGCGCGAATCCGACATCGACGGAACCGGCCTCGGGAACCGGGGTGCCGGAGTCCTCGAGCGGAAGCCGGGCGAGGAACCCGAGCGCGAATCCGAGCGCGATGGCGCCGATCAGTCCGATGACCAGCAGCGCTGTGCGCTGACTGGGCCGGGCCGGGGCCGCCTCGTCGACGGAATCGGTCTCGGGTCCGTGCCCGGGTTCGGCAGAACTAGCCATTGCCGCCCTCGGCCGGGGCCTGCTGCAGATCGGACGGCAGCTGCAGGTCGGACGGGAGCTGCATGCCGCTCGGCAGCTGCGCCCCCGCGCCGCCGGACTCCGACTGGTCGGGGCTGATTCCGCCACCGTCCATCGGCACCGCGTCCGCGCCCGGTGTGGACGGATCGAACGGCGGCGGGTTGTCCGGGTCGAAACCGGAGCCCGGGATGGACGAGCAGCTCGCGCCGACCTCGGGGTACGTGTTCTTGTTGATCCGCAGCGCGGTGACGAACTGGTCGATGCGCTCGTCGTCGACGCTGTCCACCTTCAGCTGGTGGCCCCACGACTGCACGGAAACGGGGCTGTCGAGGCCCGGGTACGGCGACAGCAGCGTGTACGTCTCGCCGTCCACCTTGTCCTTCAGTGTCTCGACCTGGTCGGCGGACAGCTCGTCCGGGTTGTAGGCGATCCACACGGCGCCGTGTTCGAGTGAGTGCACCGCGTTCTCGGTGCGGATCGCGTTCGGGTAGACCGTTCCGGTGCACGTCGCCCAGATGGCGTCGTGCGGGCCGCCGAACGGCGGCGACTGGTCGTACGCGACGCGCTGCGTCGGCTGGATGTGGATGCCTGCCGGGTAATCGACCTTCACGACGCCGTCGATGTTGACCGACGGGTCGGGGTTCTCGGCGCTCGGCGCGTACTTCGCGGCCTCTTCCTTGGCCTGATACTTGGGAATCAGATTGATCGCGAGGACCGCCACGAGCGCGAGAACGGCCGCTCCGGCGCCGATCGTCAACCACGGGATGTTCCGCGGAGCGGACGCGCCGCCCTTGTTTTTCGCGCCGCCGCTCTTCTTCTTGGCGGCCTTGATGGCCTTCGCCGACTTCGCGCCCGAGTTCTTATCGGGACCGCGACTTTCCGAACCGCTTGGCATCGATTGTGATCTTTCGGTGAGTGGGTTACGGGCGCTCGACCCCCGGCGACCGGGAGCTGAGAGCCGGGACTCAGGGCGATCCCACTGTACTTACCCACCCTGAGCGCAACCTGGGAGAGTGGCCGGGCCCACGCTCGCCGGCGGTCGCCGGGACTCGCGGGAAGCCGGATCACCGCTCGGGACGCGTTGGCCATAGGATAGATACCTGTGACTCCAGCTGACCTTGCCGAACTGCTCCGCGGAACCGCCGCGAAAGTGCTCGCCGAACGCGGACTCGACGTGTCCGTGCTTCCCGAAACTCTCACGGTCGAGCGTCCGCGCAATCCCGAGCACGGCGACTACGCCACCAACGTCGCGATGCAGGTGGCCAAGAAGGTCGGTACCAATCCGCGTGAGCTGGCCGGCTGGCTCGCCGACGCGTTGACCGCGGCCGCGGGCATCGACAGCGCCGACATCGCGGGCCCGGGCTTCCTCAACATCCGCCTGGCCGCCGACGCGCAGGGCGCGATCGTCGCGAAGATCCTCGAGGCGGGGACGGCGTTCGGGTCCGGCCACACGCTCGACGGCAAGAAGATCAACCTCGAGTTCGTCTCCGCGAACCCCACCGGCCCCATCCACCTCGGTGGAACCCGCTGGGCCGCGGTGGGCGACGCGCTGGGCCGGATCCTGTCCACCCAGGGCGCGGCGGTCACCCGCGAGTACTACTTCAACGACCACGGCGCCCAGATCGACCGGTTCTCCCGCTCGCTGATCGCCGCCGCCAAGGGCGAACCCGCCCCCGAGGACGGATACGCGGGCGCCTACATCGCCGACATCGCCACCTCGGTGCAGCAGCAGCGCCCCGACGTGCTGGACCTGCCCGCAGGGGAGCAGCAGGAGGTCTTCCGCGCCATCGGCGTCGACCTGATGTTCGCGCACATCAAGCGCACCCTGCACGAGTTCGGCGTCGACTTCGACGTCTACTTCCACGAGAACTCGCTGTTCGAGTCCGGCGCGGTGGAGAAGGCCGTCGAGACGCTGAAGGATTCCGGCAACCTCTTCCAGGAGGACGGCGCCTGGTGGCTCAAGAGCACCGACTTCGGCGACGACAAGGACCGGGTCGTCATCAAGAGCGACGGCAACGCGGCGTACATCGCCGGTGACATCGCCTACTTCCAGGACAAGCGCTCCCGCGGCTTCGACCTGTGCATCTACATGCTCGGTGCGGACCACCACGGGTACATCGGCCGGCTCAAGGCGGCCGCGGCCGCGTTCGGCGACGACCCCGACACCGTCGAGGTGCTCATCGGCCAGATGGTGAACCTGGTCCGCGACGGTGTCGCCGTGAAGATGAGCAAGCGTGCCGGCACCGTCATCACCCTGGACGACCTGGTCGAGGCGATCGGCGTCGACGCGTCGCGGTACGCCATGATCCGGTCGTCGGTGGATTCGAGCATCGACATCGATCTCGAACTGTGGACGAGCACCGGCAACGAGAACCCGGTGTACTACGTGCAGTACGCGCACGCCCGGCTGTCGGCCATCGCCCGCAATGCCGCCGACCTCGGTATCGCCGTCACCGATCCCGACTTCTCGCTGCTGACCTCGGAGCAGGAGGGCGATCTGATCCGCACCCTCGGCGAGTACCCGCGGGTCGTGACCAGTGCTGCGAATCTGCGTGAGCCGCACCGCATTGCGCGTTATCTCGAGGAACTGGCCGGCGCCTACCACCGGTTCTACGGTGCCTGCCGCATCCTGCCCCAGGGCGACGAAGAGGTCGGCCCGCTGCACATCGCGCGACTGGCGCTGTGCGACGCGTCCCGTCAGGTCCTGGCCAACGGACTCGCCCTGCTCGGCGTCAGCGCACCGGAGCAGATGTGAGCGCGCACCCCGCCGGTCCCAAGCACGCCGAGCAACTGCACGCGCCCGGTCTGCCCGAACGTCCCGCCGACGCGGCAGCATTCGCCGCACTCTCCCCCGAGGTGTGGCCGCGCAACGCCCGCCGCGCCGCGGACGGGGTGGTGAGCATCGCGGGTATCCCGGTCACCGAACTGGCCGAGAAGTACGGCACCCCACTGTTCGTCGTCGACGAGGACGACTTCCGGTCCCGCTGCCGCGACATGGCCCGCGCCTTCGGGCCGACGGCCAAGGTGCACTACGCGTCGAAGGCGTTCCTGTGCGGCGAGATCGCCCGCTGGGTCGCCGACGAGGGCCTGTCCCTGGACGTCGCGTCGGGCGGCGAACTCGCGGTCGCGCTGCACGCCGGTTTCCCGGCGGAGCGAATTGCCATGCACGGCAACAACAAATCGGTCGCCGAGCTGACCGCCGCCGTGTCGGCCCGGGTCGGGCACATCGTGCTCGACTCCGCCACCGAGATCGACCGCCTCGACAAGGTGGCCGCCGAAGCCGGTGTGGTGCAGGACGTCCTGATCCGCGTGACGGTCGGAGTCGAAGCGCACACCCACGAGTTCATCTCCACTGCCCACGAGGATCAGAAGTTCGGGTTCTCGCTCGCCGGCGGTAAGGCGATCGACGCGGTCCGGCGAGTCTTCGCCGCCGACAACCTGCGCCTCGTCGGTCTCCACAGCCACATCGGCTCGCAGATCTTCGACGTCGACGGCTTCGAGGTGGCGGCGCACCGTGTGATCGGGCTCCTGCGGGACGTCGTCGCGGAGTTCGGCGTCGAGAAGACTGCCCAGATCTCGATCATCGACCTCGGCGGCGGCATGGGAATCTCGTACGTCCCCACCGACGACCCGCCGCCGGTCGACCAGCTCGCCGCCAAACTCGGCGACATCGTGCGCCACGAGTCGGCGCTCGCCGGTCTGCCGGAGCCGACGCTCGCCGTCGAACCCGGCCGCGCGATCGCCGGACCGGGAACGGTGACGCTGTACGAGGTCGGCACCATCAAGGACGTCACCGTCGGCAGCAACCTGACCCGCCGGTACGTCAGCGTCGATGGCGGTATGAGCGACAACATCCGCACCGCGCTGTACCAGGCGGAGTACGAGGCCAAACTGGTCTCGCGGGTCAGCGACGCGGCGCCGGTGGTGTCCCGCGTCGTCGGCAAGCACTGCGAATCCGGTGACATCGTGATCCGCGACACCTGGATGCCCGAGGACATCGACGCCGGCGACTTGCTCGCCGTCGCGGCCACCGGTGCATACTGCTATTCGATGTCGAGCAGGTACAACCTGCTCGCCCGCCCTGCCGTGGTGGCGGTGCGCGACGGACAGTCGCGCGTGATCCTGCGGAGGGAAACCGTGGAAGACCTGTTGAGCTTGGAGGTACAAGAGTGACGAGCGAATCGGCGCATCGCGCTATCGGTGTGGCCGTCCTCGGCCTCGGCAACGTCGGGAGCGAGGTCGTGCGCATCCTGCAGGAGCACAGCGAAGACCTCGAGGCTCGCGTCGGCGCCCCGCTGGAACTGCGTGGAGTGGCCGTCCGCCGCCCCGGCAAGGACCGCGGAATTCCCGAGGAGTTGCAGACCACCGACGCGGAGTCCCTCGTGGCCCGCGACGACGTCGACCTGGTCGTCGAGGTGATCGGGGGCATGGATCTGCCCCGCAAGCTGATTCTCTCGGCGCTGAACTCCGGCAAGTCCGTCGTCACCGCCAACAAGGCGCTCCTCGCCGATCACACCGGTGAACTGGCCGAGGCCGCGGAACTGCACAACGTCGACCTCTACTTCGAGGCCGCCGTGGCCGGTGCGATCCCCGTGATCCGCCCGCTCATCCAGTCGCTGGCCGGCGACCGGGTGAACAAGGTCGCCGGAATCGTGAACGGGACCACCAACTTCATCCTGTCGGCGATGGACGAGACCGGCGCGGACTACGCCGCGACCCTCGCCGAGGCCGGACGCCTGGGATACGCCGAGGCCGATCCGACCGCCGACGTGGAGGGCTACGACGCCGCGGCCAAGGCGGCCATCCTCGCGTCGATCGCGTTCCACACCCGGGTCACCGCCGCCGACGTGTACCGCGAGGGGATCTCCAAGATCACCGCGGCAGACCTGACGTCGGCACGCGCACTCGACTGCACGATCAAGCTGCTGTCCATCTGCGAGCGGATCACGACCCCCGAGGGCAAGGAACGGATCTCCGCGCGGGTCTACCCGGCTCTCGTGCCGCTGGAGCACCCGCTGGCCTCGGTCAACGGCGCGTTCAACGCCGTCGTCGTCGAGGCGGAGAACGCCGGGCGCCTGATGTTCTACGGTCAGGGCGCCGGCGGTGCACCCACCGCGTCGGCCGTGATGGGCGACCTGGTGATGGCCGCGCGCAACAAGGTGAACGGCGGCCGCGGACCCCGCGAGTCCAAGTACGCCAAGCTGAAGATCGCGCCGATCGGCGACATCCCCACGCGCTACTACGTCAACATGCAGGTGGCGGACAAGGCCGGGGTCCTGTCGGCGGTGGCGGCCGAATTCTCGCAGCACGGCGTCAGCATCTCCACCGTGCGGCAGGAAGGCGCCGGCGACGGCGCACGCCTCGTCGTCGTGACCCACGTCGCGACGGATTCCGCCCTGTCGGAAACCGTTGAGGCCCTGAGCAAACTCGAATTCGTCACCGCTGTGACCAGCGTGCTGCGACTGGAAGGCACCGAACAATGACCGGCACCCGTAACCCCGTTCACACCCCCTGGCCGGGGCTGATCGAGGCTTACCGCGACCGCCTCGCCATCGGACCGAACTGGAAGACGGTCACCCTGCGCGAGGGCGGCACCCCGCTGCTGCCCGCCGGGCACCTGTCGGAGATCACCGGTTGCGACGTCTACCTGAAGGTCGAAGGGCTCAACCCCACCGGTTCGTTCAAGGACCGCGGCATGACGATGGCCGTCACCGATGCGCTGGCCCGCGGTCAGCAGGCCGTCCTGTGCGCGTCCACGGGTAACACGTCCGCCTCCGCCGCCGCGTACGCCGCCAAGGCGAAGATGACCTGCGCCGTGCTGGTGCCGCAGGGCAAGATCGCGATGGGCAAGCTCGCGCAGGCCGTCATGCACGGCGCGCGGATCATCCAGGTGCAGGGCAACTTCGACGACTGTCTCGAACTGGCCCGCAAGACCACCGCGGAGTTCCCCACGATCGGGCTCGTGAACTCGGTCAACCCGGTCCGCATCGAGGGTCAGAAGACCGCGGCGTTCGAGATCTGCGACGCCCTCGGCAAGGCCCCCGACGTGCACGCCCTGCCGGTCGGCAACGCCGGAAACATCACCGCCTACTGGCGCGGGTACTCCGAGTACTACGCGGACGGGCTCACCAGCGTGAAGCCCCGCATGCTCGGCGTTCAGGCCGCGGGCGCGGCGCCGCTCGTCCACGGTGCGCCGGTGAAGGACCCGGAGACCATCGCGACCGCCATCCGCATCGGCTCGCCGGCATCCTGGAACGGTGCGGTCACCGCCAAGGAAGAGTCGCACGGCGCCTTCCGGGCGGCCACCGACGACGAGATCCTCGAGGCGTACCGGCTGATCGCCAGGACGGAAGGGGTGTTCGTCGAACCCGCGTCGGCCGCGAGCGTCGCGGGCCTGCTCGCCGCGCGCAAGGAGGGCTGGCTGGACTCCGGGCTGACCGTCGTCTGCACGGTCACCGGTAACGGCCTCAAGGACCCCGACACGGCGCTGGCCGGTATGCCTGAGGTCCAACCGATCCCGGTCGACCCTGTCGCTGTCGCCTCGGCCCTCGAGCTGGCGTAGTGGGGGCGCCCACGCCCACCACGCCGCAGGACCAGACCGCCACCATGACACAGACCCTCCCCGCGGGCCTCACCGTGACCGCCCGCGTGCCTGCGTCGAGCGCCAACCTCGGCCCGGGTTTCGACACGCTGGGCATCGCGCTCGGACTGTACGACGAGATCACCGTGACCACCACGGCTTCGGGGCTGAACATCCGGGTCGAGGGCGAGGGGGCCGACGACGTGCCGTGGGGTCCGTCCCATCTCGTGGTCCGGGCGATCGAACGCGGCCTGGAATCGGCCGGAGTGTGGGCCGACGGCCTGGATGTGGTGTGCCGCAACGTGATACCCCATTCCCGGGGTCTGGGGTCCTCCGCCTCCGCCGTCGTGGGGGGACTCGCGGCCGCCAACGGCCTGGCGATCAAGCTCGACCCCGAACTCGGGCTGTCGCTCGATCAGCTCGTCCAGCTGTCGTCCGAATTCGAAGGGCACCCCGACAACGCGTCGGCGAGCGTGCTCGGCGGCGCCGTCGTGTCGTGGAGTTGCGCGGGCGAGCAGGCCGACGGAGCCCCCGCGGCCACCGACATCTACTCGGCCGTCGCGCTGAAGGTGCACCCCGCGATCCGGGTCGTCGCGCTGGTTCCGGGGGAGCGGTCGTCGACGGCCCACACGCGGGGTCTGTTGCCGGAGACGGTTCCCCACCGGGATGCCGCGTTCAACGTCAGCCGTGGGGCCCTCGCTGTGGTGGCGCTCACAGAGCGTCCCGACCTTCTCATGTCGGCCACCGAGGACCGGCTGCATCAGACGCAGCGCGCTCCGGCGCTTCCGCTGACGACGCGATGGATCGCCGTCCTCCGCAAGGCGGGTATCGCCGCCACCGTCTCCGGAGCCGGACCGACCGTCCTGGCATTGACCACGGAGCCTTTCCCCGTGGATCTTCGAGCGCAGGCCGAGGCCGAGGGGTTGCAGGTTCTCGAACTGGACGTCGCCGACGGCGTCAGGACCAGCTGACACGCCGTAGGGGCGTCTCCTTGCCCCTACGGGCGTTCACAGCTATCCTGGGCAATGTCCGTACATCGTGCGCATCAGACGCCGGTGCTTCACCAGGGCAATTACTCCAGGTCAATCGGGGTTGACGGCTCCTGGCACGATCCTCCGCACTATCTGTCGTGTAGGGATTGCGAGTACGCGCCTGTTTCAAGGGTGATGTGATGGCGGGCAAGCCGGCAGTTCTTCACATGCAACTACGTACGGCACATCCGAATTCGGTATTCGAAACCGAATTACGGGACGAACCCTCGACTCTGCGCAGCGCGAGTGAGGGAAGGAAAGGACCTCCGTGACCGATACGGACCTCATCGCCGCTCCTGTGCGCGCCTCCTCGGTGGATACCGTTGGCGCGCAGGCAGGCGACTCTTCACAGGCGTCATCAGTGACGGCCTCCACAAAGCGCGCCGACGCGCGCCGAGGTGCCGGGCTGTCCGGAATGGTGCTCACCGAGCTCCGCTCTCTCGCAGGTGAGCTGGGCATCAAGGGCATTTCGGGGATGCGCAAGGGCGACCTGATCGCCGCGATCAAGGAGCGTCAGGGCGGTTCTGCGGCCCCGGCCGCTGCCGCGACCGACACCGCTCCCCGGACCCGGGCAACGCGTGCAAAGCGCGAACAGTCCGCGCAAACCGAACTCGAAGTGACTCCGCAGGCGGAGCCCGCAGAGAAGGCCGCCGAGCCCAAGACGGCCGAACCCGCGACGGGCGACGGCGCAACCGGCGACACCGACACCGCCGAAGGTGGACGTCGTGGCCGCCAGCGCCGCGGATCCGCGCGTCGGGCAGGCGCTCCCGAGCAGGGTGACCAGGGCGGCAACGCTCAGGACACCGCCTCGGCGACTGCCACCGACACTCAGCAGGCCGAGCGCAAGCAGGCCGAAGACCGTCAGGATTCGGCCGAGAAGCCGGCCAAGCAGGACGGCTCCGGCGAGCAGGGCGGCGACCGCAACCGACGTGAGCGCGGCGGCGACCGTGGCGATACCCGCGGTGACCGGGGCGACCGCGGTGACCGTAGTGACCGCGGTGACCGCGACAACCGTGGCGACCGCGGCCAGGGCGGCAACGGCCCGCGCACCAACGACAACCGTCCCGGCGACGACGAGGAAGGCGGTCGCGGACGCCGCGGACGTCGCTTCCGCGAACGTCGTCGTGGACGCGACCGCGGCGAAGGCGGCGGCGGTGACGCCCGCGAGACCGAGATCCGCGAGGACGACGTCCTGCAGCCGGTCGCGGGCATCCTGGACGTCCTCGACAACTACGCGTTCGTGCGGACCTCCGGCTACCTGGCCGGACCGAACGACGTCTACGTGTCGATGAACCTGATCCGCAAGAACGGCCTCCGTCGCGGCGATGCCATCACCGGCGCAGTCCGGGTGGGACGCGAGGGTGACCAGGGCAATCAGCGGCAGAAGTTCAACCCGCTGGTCCGCATCGACACCGTCAACGGCGGCGACGTCGAAGCGGCCAAGAAGCGCCCCGAGTTCGGCAAGCTCACCCCGCTGTACCCGAATCAGCGGCTGCGTCTGGAGACGACGCCGAACATCCTGACGACGCGTGTCATCGACCTGGTGATGCCGATCGGCAAGGGACAGCGTGCGCTGATCGTGAGCCCGCCGAAGGCCGGTAAGACCAGCGTTCTGCAGGCCATCGCGAACGCCATCGCGACCAACAACCCCGAGTGCTACCTCATGGTCGTGCTGGTCGACGAGCGTCCCGAAGAGGTCACCGACATGCAGCGTTCGGTGAAGGGCGAGGTCATCTCCTCGACCTTCGACCGCCCGCCGGGAGACCACACCTCGGTCGCCGAGCTCGCCATCGAGCGTGCGAAGCGCCTGGTGGAGGCGGGTAAGGACGTCGTCGTCCTGCTCGACTCGATCACCCGCCTCGGCCGCGCGTACAACAACTCGTCACCGGCGTCGGGACGCATCCTCTCCGGTGGTGTCGACTCGACCGCGCTGTACCCGCCGAAGCGTTTCCTCGGTGCTGCGCGCAACATCGAGAACGGCGGTTCGCTCACGATCATCGCGACGGCCATGGTCGAGACCGGTTCCACCGGCGACACCGTGATCTTCGAGGAGTTCAAGGGCACCGGTAACGCCGAGCTGAAGCTCGACCGCAAGATCGCGGAACGTCGCGTGTTCCCGGCCGTGGACGTGAACCCCTCCGGCACCCGCAAGGACGAGCTGCTGCTCAGCCCGGACGAGGCCGCGGTGCTGCACAAGCTCCGGCGCGTGCTCTCGGGACTCGATTCGCACCAGGCCATCGATCTGCTGATCGACCGGCTCAAGAAGAGCAAGAGCAACCTCGAATTCCTCATGCAGGTGTCGAAGACTGCTCCGGGCGCGATCGACGACTGATCATCGACCCGTAG
>NZ_JBHUSF010000254.1:0-13400 GCF_042673295.1 Rhodococcus sp. NPDC057014 | reverse complement strand
GGCTCCGGCGGCCGCGAGATGCAGCTGATCCAGGTCGTCTACTCCAAGTCGTCTACTCCAGGTGGTCTATTCCAAGTCGTCTACGAAGACGTGTCGCCGGTCGTCGGCACGTCACAACCAGGGCATGTCGGGATCGAGCGAGTGGGAGATCACCCCGTCGTCGGGCTCGAGGGGGTAGTTGACCTGATGGATGGTCGCGGATGCGGGTCCGAAGAGGGACGTGCCACCGGGCTCGACGAGGGTGGTGCCCGGCTCGACGAGTGTGACCTGCGGAGGCACGTCCTCGTCGGGGGCGTCGCATGCGACCATGGGCCATGCATTGGCGCAACCGATTCGGTCCCTGACCTCGACCTTGTACGGGGAGAGCCCGGAGTCCGGGGAGACGACCTGAGGCGACGTCGACTGCGCGGGTGCGGCGGCGGCGGTGGCGCTCTGGGCCATGAACATCCCGAGTCCGAGGGCGGCGCCTGTTGCGGCTGCGGCGGCGATGCGTGTCTTGGTCGAGTTCATTGCGTTGCTCCTGAGTGTGGTGTGGGTGGGTGTCCGTGTCCCTCGTGGACGAACACCAGTCTTCGCCGTTACGGGGTCCCGCCAACTCCCCCCAGAGGGGTGGTCGACCCTCCATCCGGGGGTGGATGTTTGCACCCCCGGGGGTGTTCCCGAAGCTGTGATCGGACAGTGGCCCGCCGCCGGTGACGTCAGAGATAGAGGTCGACGAGCGTGCTGACCAGCGACCAGTGCGTGGTCCGGGCCCGCAGTGTCCTCAACTCGGGGTAGACGATGCGGAAGGTGCGCGCGAGGGCGACGCTCAGACCGCCGGTGATGTCGGGGAGCCCTGATCGGGTGTCGACCGCAAGGATGCCGTCGAGCGGCGGATAGGCGGTCAGTCGCTGGACGATCGGGTCGACCCGGAGATGTGGGCCGAGTTCCCGAAACAACCCGATGTTCTCCTGCAGACCTCTGGTGATCGGCAGATCGGTGAGTTCGATGAAGCGCCGGTGCTGGGCCGCGGCAACCGACTGGGCGACGAGCAGCAGGTCGTACAGCTTCCCGGTGACGACGTCGTCGAATCGGTGAAAGTCCTCTCTCACGACGCCGATACTGGCGGTCACCCGGAAGATGTCTTCGAACTGGTCGAACGTCATGAGCGACCCGTGGCTTCGGACCTCCGCACCGTCCATCAGGTGATCATCCTCCCCGATACGCCCCGCCATGTCGTGTCCATTGTTCCGCCGGGATGATCCCGCCGCACACACGGATGACCCGCCCCGGGAATCGCGTTGTCCGGCACGAAGTCCTGCATGCTCGGCCGACCGGGTTGTGCACGACCACCGACAGCGAGTACAGCGAAAGGTATGAGCCGGTGGGTGCGGCGCGGGGCGCGGTGGTGGCCGTTGGCGGCGGCCGCCGTGCTGGTCGTCGTGCTCGCCCTGTGCGGGGTGGTTCCCGTGTGGCCGGGCCTGTTGCACCTCGTCGCGCTGCCGCCGCTGGATCAGTTCGCGGACCTGCGACTTCTGCTGGTACGGACCGAGTCGTGGCCGCAGTTCCTCGTGCTGCTGGCCGCGGTGTCGGCCGCGCGGATCATGCTGATGGCCTGGCTGCTCGGAGGACTCGACAAGCCGCGTATCCGCTTCGCCACGGCGTTCTACGCGACCGCGTTCGGTCCGGTCCTGCTGGCGTCGTGTACTGATGCGACCGCCTACGCGATGCTGTACTCGCGTGCGTTCTGGCCGGCGGTGGCGCTCGTCGCGGTGCTGGTGTCGATACTCGGGCCGGTGCCGTGGCAGGGCGGCGCCGGCCTGCGTGCGGCGATGGGGCGGACGTGGCGCCGGGGCCTGCGCATCGAGGTGATGGTGCCGTACTTCGCGGCGATCCTCGCACTCGGCGCCCTGGCGGACCGCGTCCCCGCCCTCACCGTGCTGCTCGTGCCGGTGTCTGCGGCGGCGACCGGACTGACGGTGTGGGCGATGGGCCGTGCGCCGCTGAGGCGGCCCGTCGCGGCGCTCGCCGCGGTGCTCGTCGCGTCGACGGTCCTCTCGGCGATCTTCGTCCGGACCCGCGCGGACGACGTTCCGGAACCCGGACCACGACAGGCTGGTTCGCTGCTCGTCATGGCCGGTATCGACTCGCGTTCGGGGGAGGGGGCGATCCACCGGGCCGACGTGCAGCGGCTGGGGTATGAATGCGGACAGGTGTACTACTTTTCCTACGCCGGAACCGGGGGCGGGCAGCCCCGGCGCGACGCCACGTGCCCGATCCGAACGGGCGCCCCCTACGAACCGGCCGACACCCATCGGCCCGTCGAGGAACAGGTCGCCGTGTTCGCCGAGCAGGCGGCGAACCTGCAGCGGCCGTTGACCGTTGCCGCGCATTCGCACGCAGGCTGGATCGCGTGGGAAGCGGTCGCCGCAGGTCGGGCACAGGTGGACGTGCTGGTTCTGGTGGGTGTGTTCCCGGAGACCCCGCTCGGATTTCCGCCGCCGGACGCCGAACGATCGGGCAGGGTGTTCGGCGACCTGTTGCGGTGGGCGGTGCCCGCGATCGAGTTCGCGTTCTTCCCCTTCGACCCCGACACGCCCGCGGCGCGGCAACTGCTCGGGGACGCGGGCAGCGCACAGGCCGTTCTCGGCGAGACACTGCCCGAAGGGGTGCGTGTTCTGAGTGTCACGTCGGCCGCCGATCTTCCACTGATGCCGCACGGCTGGCGGCTGAACGTCGAACGCAACGCCTGCCCGGTCCGCGCCGCACACTCGTCGCTGCCTCTCTCAGCCGCCGTCGACGATGAGGTGATCCGGTTTCTGAACCACCGGGATCCTGTGCCCTGCCCGGCATGGCGGGACTGGGGTGCGGTGGTGATGCAGGCCTTCGGTGTACCCGCGAGAGAACGCTGACCCGAATGTGTGGAAGCGGACGGGACGATTTCGCGGACGCCGGAGCATCGGCCGGAGTTAAATGGAATGACACAGGCGTAAAGGATTTCGGCACAGGGTAAGCCCAACTCAAGGTCCGTCGCCGCCCGCTCCGGTCTCGTCCCACGGCGCGGGAGGCAGAGCGTCGGGGTGCGCGATGATCGAAGCAGTGACAGGGCTCCTCACGAGGAGAAACGAACCCGCCGATGCTCGATCCGAACCGCCCGAACAACCTGATCACGCCGCCCCTGCCAGTGGCATCGCACTCGGAAGACTCCTCGCGGCGGCGATACTGTCACCGGCGCAGGCTTCGCTGCTCGTTGCCGATGCACTCGATCAGCTCGAACCGGCGCGCACCGAAGGACCGGACCGCCTCCGTCTCCGGAACGTGACGGTGACCGACAGCGGGCATCTCACGATCGAGTACGTGCGCGGTGCGGGGTCCGGGCAAGACCTGAACGAGCAGGTCGCCGGGTTGTTCCGAAGTATCGCGACGAATTGTCGCGCGCCGGCCCTGCCCGACCGGTTGCACGAATCGCTCGCCGAAACAACAGATCTCGAGGCATTGCTGCACCGTGTTCGGCTGGCGGTCGAACCCGGCGTCGATGCGGCCGAGGCGAGTCGGAAACGCTGCCAGCTCGCCCGGCTGGTCGCGGCGACCAGGGGACGACCGCGCTCGGACGGCCGCCCGGCGGAGGAACGGCCTGCCGGTGAGAAGCCGCCGGTGGACACCGGTTCCACCCTTGCATCGCCGGGCTGGTTCCCGCCGGTCCGGAACCCGTGGCATCGCAGGACGAGACGGCCCTCGCGACGGCAGGGAGCCCTCGGCGTCGTAGCGATCGTGATACTTCTCGCCGCAGTGTGGATGGCTCCGCGGGCGTGGTCGGAACTGCGGCGAGGCTGGGATGCCGTCCTGAATCCGGTGAATCCCGCGGAGCAGAACCAGATTCGACCCGTGTCGCCGCCACCGGAACCGCCGGCCGACCAGCCCGCACCGGCGACGGCCGATGCCGGACGAGTGCCGCCACCCGTCGACGTCGGTGCTCCCGGTACCGCCGGGCCGATCACGCTCGTCACGGCCACGCGTGCCAGCGGGGAGTGCGGGCCCGGGCTGGTGTGCGAGATCCGGGTGGACGTCCACCTCGATCCGGCTGCGACGGTCGATGCGGTGACCTGGAGGGTGAACGTGTACGACCGCTGTTCGGGTGAGGTGCGGGCCGGCGGCGACGTGTCGGAGCGCGTTCAGCCCGGGTCGCAGCAGGTGTACGGCATCGTCCGGACCGATCTGCCGCGCGGGGCCGCGCTCGCCGTCGCGGCGATCACGAGCGCCCCGGCGACGGCCGCGTCCGAACCGCTGCTGATCCCCGCCGAGAACGCACGCTGCTGAGTGCCGGGGGGCAGCCATGCAGGAGGGCAAGCACGAGTCCGACCCGTGGATCGTCGGGGCGGCGATCGTCCTCGTCGTGCTCGGACTCCTGAATCTCACGGCGACAGGGATGACAGGGCACGCCGTTCGCCATCTCCTCTTCGCAGTGGTCGGACTTGCGATCATGTGGGTGGTGTCCCGCATGCGGGTCAGTGATCTTCGGGCCTTCGGCTGGGCGGTGTTCGCGGTGGCGACCCTGTTGCTCGCGGCCGTTCCCCTCGCGGGGGTTGCGACGAAAGGAGCGCAGCGCTGGCTGAATTTCGGTGTGTTCACCGTTCAGCCCTCCGAGTTGGCCAAGCTCGCCCTGATTCTGGTGCCCGCGGGCATGCTCGCGGGCGGGTTCACCCTCGCACGCTTCGTCGCGACCCTGGCGATTGCAGCGGTGCCGGTGGCCCTCGTCGCGGTCCAGCCCGACCTGTCGACGGCCGTCGTGCTCGTTGCGACGACCGGGTTCATGCTCGTCCTCGCGCGGGTCCCGCTGCTGCCGCTGGTTCCCTTGTTCGTGATGGGGATCGCATCGCTACCGCTCGCGGTGCTGTTCCTCCGGCCGTATCAGCTCGAACGGGTGCACGTGTTCCTGTCGAGCAACGCCGACCCGGCGGGCGCGGGGTGGGCCGAGTTGCAGGCGAACATCGCGATCGGCAGCGGCGGTCTGTGGGGTCTGGCGCGTGACCCCCTGTATGCCGTGCGGGCACAGTTTCTTCCCGAATCGGAGCACGATCTGGCGTTCGCGAGCCTGGTGTACGGGTGGGGACTGGTCGCCGGCCTGGCCGTCGTGGTGGCGACGTCGGTGATCGTGTGGCGGGCCGCGCTCGCCGCGCGCACCGCCCGGACCCGGGAGGCCGCACTCGTCGCTGCCGGAATCGGTGGATTGTTCGGAATCCACGCGCTCGTGTCGATCGGTCAGAGTTTGTCGCTGCTGCCCCACACCGGAATGCCGATTCCCCTCTTCAGCTACGGGGGGACGGCCGCCATCGTCGGATTCGCCGCCATCGGACTGGTACTCGCGGTCCGCCGAGACGGCGTCGCGCGGCCGCTGTGGGCCCCTGACCCCCGGCGCCGGCGCCGCCCACGTGGAGTGTCGGCGGGCACGATGACGATGATCGCCGCACTCGTCGCGATGTCGGTGTTCGCGTGGCAGGTGCAGCACGACCGGGGTGCGGAATATCGGGCGATGAGCGACGCACAGATGATGCGGTGCATCCGCCTGCCTGCCGAGCGCGGACTGATCGTCGACCGCAACGGTGTCCCGCTCGTGGTGAACGTCGCCGAGTACGCGGTCGCCGTGGTCGCTCGGATGTTCGACGACAGCGACGACGACGCCCGCAACCGGCTCGCCGCGCTGCTCGCGAAGTCACCCGACGAGTTGTCGGACCTGATCGACGCCGGCGGCGTGGGCGAAACCCAGGTGGAGGTGGGCAGAGTCGCACCCGATCAGGCTCGGCGCGTGGTGGATGCGCGGATTCCCGGTGTCCTCGTGGTGCCGTCCGGTCGCAGGCAGTACCCGTACGGTGCCGTACTCGCATCCATCCTCGGACATGTCGGGGTCGCCGACGCGGACGACATGCAACGCTGGCCACACCTCGCACTCGGATCCCGGGTCGGCAAGGCGGGACTCGAGAAGCAGTACGACGCACTGCTCCGTGGCAGTGACGGCACACAGTGCATGTACGTCGATCCGACCGGCAATCCGGTGGCCACCGGCGAGCGCGTCGACCCGGTGCGGGGCCACGATCTGCGCTTGCACCTCGACATCGGTGTCCAGACCCTGGCCACCGATGCGCTCGTGGACGCGATGCGCACCAGTAGGGGCGACCTCGGCGCCGCCGTCGTCATGGACGCGCGGACCGGCGCCGTGCTGGCCCTCGCCAGCGTCCCCGGCGCCGACAACAACGTCTACGGACCTCCGGCCGACCTCGTCGCGCTCGCGGCACAGAGCCAGACCCCGGGCCCGAGTGCGCTGGTCAACAACGCGACCCAGACCGCGGTCCCACCCGGCTCGACATTCAAGATCGTCGTCGCGTCGGCGGACATGCAGTACCCGGTGCTCTCGCCCGACGCGGTGATCGAGACCGGCGCGGCCTACACCTACGGTGGCCACACCTTCCGGAACTGGCAGCCGATGGGCCCGAACAACATGCTGCAGGCGATCCAATGGTCCGACAACGTCTACTTCTACAAACTCGGTGAGCTCCTGGGCCCGGAGAAGATGAGTGACGTCGCGAACCAACTCGGCGCGGGACGGCGGTCCGGGATCGACCTGCCCGGCGAGGCGGAGGGGTTCCTCGGCACCCCGGAGAACGTCGGAAGCATCGGGGCCACGTGGTATCCCGGGTCGACGCTGTTGATGGGTATCGGGCAGGGCACGGTCAGCGCGACCCCGATCCAGGTCGCGCGCTGGACGTCGGGGATCGCCACCGGCGCGATGGTGACCCCGCAGCTGGCCGCGGCGTACGGGCCGGAACTGATCCCCCTCCCCACAGCGACACCACAGCGGCTCGCGTTCGCCGACCGTCTCGATCCCGTCCGGGCGGGGATGCGGGCGTCCGCGGCCGCCGGGACCGCCGGGCAACTCGCGGACCTCCCGGTACCGGCCGGCGCCAAGACGGGAACTGCGGAGGATCCGTCGGCGCCGGGGGAGGGACTCAACGCCTGGTTCTCCGCGGTGGCGCCGTTCGACGCCCCCGAGATCGTGGTGACGGCGCTGGTCCGTGGTGGTGGTTTCGGGTCGGCGACGTCCGGGCCCGTGGTCAAGAAGATCCTCGAGCGTTACTTCCCACGACCGCCTGCGCCGACGTCGACCCGGTGATCAACTGCTGTAGGCGGCAACGACCTCGGGGTGCACGAGACAGGCGGTGGCACCTTCGGCGACGCAGGTGAGTGGGCGTTCGGCCGTCTTCACCGGGAATCCGAACGCTTCCTCGAGCAGTTGCGACAGGCCACGCAGCATCGCCCCGCCACCGATCACGAGCAGCCCTTCCGACATCACGTCGCCGATCGCCTGGGGCGGTAGGTCTTCGAGGCACTCGGTCAGGGTGTGGACGATGCCGGCTGTGGTCGGCCGCAACGCATCCACGATCTCCTCGGTTTCGAGTGTGACGAACCGTGCCCGGCCGGTGGCGGCGTCGCGGCCTTCGACGACGAGTGACTGCCCTTCGTCGGTGTCCGGTGCGCCCAGCTTCGCCCGCTCGGCGGTGAGTTCGCCGACGACGATGTTGTGCTCCTCCCGCAGGTAGTGGTACAGCGCGTTGGTCAGTTCGTCGCCCGCGAGTCGGCAACTGCGGTGGGAGAGAATGCCACCGAAGCAGATGGCGGTGATTTCCGAAGTGCCGCCACCGATGTCGACGACGAGGTGGGCGCGTGGTTCGAGCGGGTTGATTCCGCAGCCGAGGGCACCCGCCACCGGTTCGGGCACCAACCCCACCTTTCGCAGGCCGGCCTCGTGCCCGACCTCGAGCAGTGCTCTGCGCTCGAGCGGAGTGGCGCCGGCGGGCACCGAGATGACGGCCTTGGGCCGCACCCCGTATCGCCTGGCCGGCGACACCCGTTTGACGATCGCCGTCACGAACGCCCGCGCCGACTCCAGGTCCACGATCACCCCGTCACGCAACGGCCGCACCGGAGTTATTCCGATAGGCGTACGGCCGACGAGACTTCGCGCCTCGGTGCCGATGGCGAGAGCACGGTGCGGTTCCTTCGTCCGAACCAGCATGAAAGACGGCTCGTTCAGTACGATGCCGTCGTCGGGAGTTCCGACGACAGTGTTGGCAGTTCCGAGATCGATACCAAGTCCACCCACGTCGGCCTCCAGAGGGATTCCAGCGAGATGTGCTTGATGTTACGCAGCGGCAGCGTCATTCGGAAGGTATCGCGTGCATTGGAAGAATCCCGGAAACGGCCACGACCCGCCGGCCGTCACGCGAAGTCGAACATCGGTGGAAGCACGCCGACCATCAACGCCGCCCACACACCGAACACGGGGAGGTAACGGGTCTGCCAGCGTTCGGTGGATCCGAATTCGCGGCGGCCGCGCAGGAACCCGAAGATGAGGACGGCCGACCAGGTCAGGTTGACGAGGAGGACCAGATTCATTCCGAGTGCGGCCACCTTGTTCGGGGTGAAGCCGAATTCGGCGATTCGAGTGAGCATGGCGAACAGCATCAGCAGATCCACCGCGAGGGCGCTGACGACGAGGACGAGTTGGAGGCGGTCGAACAGGTCGGGCGGCAGATACGGGTCGCGGGCGGATATCGCATACAGAAGCAAGCCCAGGACGACGACCAGGATGAGGTCCATCAGGATCAGCAGGTTCCGGTCGACGTCCACGACGCTGCCGGTCGTGGCGAATGCGACGAGCAGCACCAGCAGCATGAGAGTCGTCAGTGGTGTGAACACACGTGTGAGGACGGGGGCGATGTTCTCCACGACGTTCTGTTTCGCCTCCACGAGCCAGGCGGCGACGATGACCGCGCCGGCTGCACCGAACGGCAGCACCCAGTCCTCGACGACCCATTCGACGCTCAGGCCGAGGGCGTCGAATGCATTGACCGTCAGGCCGATGAGCACACCGCCACCCAGGGCGAGGAGGGTCAGATACACCACCCATTCGCCGGTGAATCGAATGAAGTCCATTCGTCGCCGGTCCGACCGCCACTGGCCGCCGACATACGCGACGCCGACCGCGAACCACAACGCGATCGGTGCGTGAATCGCCGCGATCACCTCGGTGGAGCCGTTCGACACGAACGGGAAGACGTTCACCAGCACCGCCGCCAGGGCGAACGGCACCACCAGTGCCCCGGCCAGTCGGAGCGTCACCTTCCGTTTCCACGCGAAGTACCCGGTGAGAAAAGGAAGAACGAACAGGCTGACGTTGCGGGCGAGGTCCTGCTCGTCGAGTGTCGCCACGCCTGCCTTCAGGGCGAGGGCGGCGCCGACCGCGAACCCGAGAACGACGAACAGTTCACGGGTGGGGCGAGTGCGATCACCGTCCGGCGCGGCGGGTATCAGGACGAGTTGCTTCCACAACCGGTCGGAGTGTTCCCGCGCGAACTCGCGGGAGATGTCGTCCACATTGCCCATTCGTTTGACGGCGACGAGGAACGCCTCGTCGGTCCTCAGGCCTGACGCGGACAGGTCCGAAATCTGATCGCGGAGATGGTCTTCCATCTCATCCGTGTCGGCGGCCGATATCGCGTGACGGCGCTCGACGTACCCCCGCCACTGACCGATCTGCGATTCGAGTTCCTTGTCGGTATCCATCACGACCATCCTTCCGCGGGCGCGGGGGGCAGTTGGACGGAGCGCCACACCTGGCTCAGGGCGTCCGCGACCACGTCCCACTGGGCGCGCCGTTCCGCCAGCATTTCCCTCCCGTTGTCGGTGATCGTGTAGTGCTTGCGCCTGCGCCCGCTGTCGGAGGCGCCCCACGACGCCGACACCAATCCCAGCCGTTCGAGTCGATGAAGCAGGGGGTACAGCATGCCGTCGGTCCACTGGATCCGTCCGCCGGACAGGTCGTTGACTCGCTTCAGGATGGCGTACCCGTAGGACTCGCCCTCGGCGAGAATTCCGAGTACCAGGGGAGTGGCAGACGCGGCCACCAGGTCTTTCTCGATATGCATAGAACACCTATCCCTAGATCTGCTAGCCATCAACGTAGCAGACCCGCCCGGCGCACCTCGGACTCTCGGCGCGGAGTTGTCGTGAATGCGTCGATCGACAACCCGGGGTTGACGCACGGATGATCGTCAACCTAGAGTTGACGAATGGAGAATTCAGCGCCCGTCACCCCGCCCATCCGCCTCGACGACCTCATCGAAGCGATCAAGAAGGTGCATTCGGAGGCCCCGCTCGAACAACTCACCGACGCGGTTCTCGCCGCCGAACACCTCGGCGAACTCGCGGACCACCTCATCGGTCACTTCGTCGACCAGGCCCGCCGATCGGGGGCGTCGTGGACCGAAATCGGCAAGAGTATGGGAGTCACCAAGCAGGCCGCGCAGAAGCGGTTCGTCCCCAAGGATCCCGGGCAGGCGTCCGACCTCGATCCGAATCAGGGATTCAGCCGATTCACTCCCCGTGCACGGCAGGTCGTGGTCGTCGCGCAGAACGAGGCCAGGGCCGCGCACAACTCCGAGATCCTGCCCCAGCATCTCGTCCTCGGACTCCTGGCCGACCCCGACGGGCTCGGCGCCCGCGCAATCGCCGCGCAGGGAGTGAATCTGGACACCGTCCGGCACGCCGCGACCGCGACGCTGCCGCCCGCCGTCGAGGAGATACCCGCGCTCATCCCGTTCGACGCCCAGTCGCGCAAAGCACTCGAACTGACCTTCCGTGAAGCACTTCGGCTGGGGCACAACTACATTGGAACCGAGCACATTCTGCTCGCCCTGCTCGAGGTCGAGGACGGGGTCGGTGTGCTCGCCGGCCTGGGCGTCGACAAAGCCGCCGTCGAGGAGAACATTGCCGCCGACCTCGCTGCCATCGTCGCCGCCCGCACCGAGGAGTGACCTCGCTCCGGGTGCGGTTGCACGCCGGTCACCACGGTGCTCACGTGAAGGGAATGCCCCCGGTGACGCCGAGCACTTCCCCGGTGACGTAACTGGATTCGTTCGACGCGAGGAACACGTACGCGGGAGCAAGTTCGGCCGGCTGGCCGGGCCGGCCCAGCGGCACGTCGTCGCCGAAATTCCGGTAGCCGTCGGCGGGCATGGTCGCGGGGATCAGCGGCGTCCAGATGGGGCCCGGTGCCACGGCGTTGACCCGTATTCCTCGTTTCGCCACATCGGCGGCCAGTCCCTTGGTGAAGTTGATGATCGCCGCCTTGGTGGTGGCGTAGTCGAGCAGGCCCGGGGAGGGATTCATGCCCTGGATCGACGACGTGTTCACGATGGTCGATCCCGGTTCCATGACCGCGACGGACTTCTTGCACAGCCAGAACAGTGCGTAGAGGTTCGTCCGCAGGACGCGGTCGAACTGCTCGGTGGTGATGTCGGCGATGCCACCCGTTTGGACCATCTGAAACGCCGCGTTGTTCACGAGGATGTCGAGGCCGTCGAGTTCCCGCACCGTCAGGTCCACGAGAGTCTGGCAGTGGTCCTCCGACGTGATGTCCCCGGTTGCAACGACGCCTCGCTGCCCGGCCTCGTTCACCAGTCGGACGGTCTCCCGTGCATCGGCCTCCTCGGCGTCGAGGCAGCTGACCACCACGTCCGCGCCCTCACGGGCGAACGCGAGCGCTACTGCCCGTCCGATGCCCGAATCCGCGCCGGTGATCAGGGCACGACGGCCGTCGAGGCGGCCGCTGCCCCGATAGGTCTTCTCGCCGTGGTCCGGCGTGGACACCATGTCGGCGGTCAGTCCCGGGTGCGGTATCTCCGGTTGATGCTCGCGGTCGGGATCGGGGTACTGCGTGGTGGGATCTTGCCGGGCGTACTGGTCGGCCATTCTCGTATCGCTTTCGTCATTCCCGGTCTGCAGAGACAACTACCGGCGAGCCGGTAGGAAGCGCCGAACCGCGCGGATCGCTGCGGGCGGTCGCGCCGGATGCCACACGTCGCGATCGGTGTACGACCAGGCATAGGTCGGGCTGCCGTCGCGAATACAGTCGAGCAGCCGCGGTTCGTCGAGCTCGTCCGCCGACCATTCGTACAGCTGCTGCAGGCGCGGTCCGATCAGGCCGTAGTCCAGCATCTCGCCGAGGTTGTGCTCGGCGGCGACGTACGCAGCGACGTCGTCTCCGAGTGGATATCGGTCGGGGAGAACCCGCGAGAGGGAAAGGAAGATCCCGGTCATCGACAGTCGCGGATCGCCGAGCAGGGGTCCTGCCGGCGCGAGCCGCCCGAGCGCCAGTCGTGGCGCCGCGACCAGGGCATGGGCGAAGAGAACGCGGAGCAGCACGACGTTGAGAAAGAAGCGCTCGGGACGGCTCTCGGTGTCGGCGAGGTCGCGATGGTCGAGATAGGCGGACGCGATGCTCGCGTTGTGGGCCCGGTACCAGGTGCGTGCGGTCGGATCGGCAACGAACAACATCCACAGGTCGACCGCGTGCGATGACGGCCTCCCTCCCATTCCGCCGCTCCGGGCGACGGCCTCGCACCCGTCGCGCAGCAGTCGCTCGTTGACGGCCCGCCACCAGGGACTGCCTGGTGGCGTCGCTTCGAGTGCGGCGAGCACGCCGCGGCCGACCTGCCAGCGCATGAACGACAGCGCCGCACGGCGAAACGGCAAATGCCGCGGTGCGTTGCCTACCGGACCGTGATACGTGCGGGCGCTCAGCTCGAGGCGGGCATCAGGGTCGTCGCGCACGGCGTGGACCTGGCCGAGTGCCCAGTCGGCGGCGGAACCTCGCGAACTCACCGTCCCATTGTCGGACCCGACCGGTGCGGGAGGAAAGGGCAGGACGAGTCGAAACGCGTCACCGGAAGGCGATGTACTTCACCTCGAGGTACTCCTCGATGCCCTCGCTGCCGCTTTCCCGGCCGAGCCCGGATTCCTTGACGCCGCCGAACGGTGCGGCGACGTCGGAGACGATGCCCCGGTTCACCCCCACCATCCCCGCCTCCACGGCGCCGGACACACGCAGCGCTCGCTCGAGTCCCTCGGTGTAGATGTAGGCGGCCAGGCCGTATTCGGTGTCGTTGGCGGCGGCGACGCCTTCCGCTTCGCCGTCGAATCCGATGATGGCGGCGACCGGACCGAACACCTCTTCCCGCAGGATTCGGGCATCGCCGGGCACGGCAGTGAGGACGGTCGGCTGGTAGAAGTACCCCTCACCCTCCCCGCGGTCGCCGCCGGTCGCGATCACGGCGCCCTTGCCGACGGCGTCGTCGACCAATTCGGCGACACTCGCGCGCTGCTTCTCGCTGACCAGCGGACCGACCTGGGTGCCGTCCAGATCGCCGGGGCCGACCGCGAGCGCCCGCATCCTGGCGGTGAGCTTCTCGCTGAACTCGGCGAGCACCGCGTTGTCGACGTGGATGCGGTTCGCGGCCGTGCACGCCTCGCCGCCGTTGCGCATCTTCGCGGCCATCGCGCCCTCGACGGCGGCGTCGATGTCGGCG
>NZ_JBHUSF010000253.1:0-13403 GCF_042673295.1 Rhodococcus sp. NPDC057014 | reverse complement strand
CTCGACGGCACCAACCAGCCCTCCGGCTACACCGAACCGATCCTGCACCGCCGCCGCCGCGAATACAAAGCCGCCAACGCCTGACCCGTCCCCCATGTGAGTGGCAAAGCGTGCCCCCACACGCTTTGCCACTCACGTGTCAGGTGAGGTTCACCGTCGCGAAGATGTCGCCGGTGGGCTGGGTGGAACCGCCGGGCGGCTCCACACTGAACCCGAGTGCCGTGGACTGGTCGATGTCGTTCACGACCGCGGTCGTCGACGGTGACACGTCGTCGGCCTCCATGATCCCGGCGGACACCGGTTCGTGCGACGGCCCGAGCAGCCACATCTGGTAGACCGAACCGGGCTCGGGCGGTGGGACGTCGTTCATGACCAGCAGTCCGGCGTCGACGTCCTTGGAATACACGACGGTGGCCGAACCGCCACCGGCGATCGGCGCTGCCGCCGTCCGGACGTCGTCGGCCGCGAGGATCTGCGCGGGAACGGGTTGGGTTTCGTCGCTCTGCAACTGCCGAGCGACGGTGATGCCACCGACGGCGAGCACGACCACCGCGGCCGCCGCACCCAGAGCGCCGAGGAGACGCCTGCGCCGGCGCGCACGAACCTCGTCCAGCGCCACCGGAGCGGGCGCCGAGGCGGTGCCGGGCAGGGCGTCGAGGATGCGTCCGAGCAGGTAATCGGGCGGTTCGACCGCGGTGGACGCGGACTGGGCGGCCATCGTCTCCTGCACCCCGCGCACCGCGTTGTCGAACTCGAGGCGAACGTGGGGCGGTGCGCTCTGGATCGCGGTGTCGATCTCGAGGCGCTGGTGATCGTCGACGGCGTCGAGTGCATACACCTGAGCGAGGTCGAGGATGTCGTGCTGGGACTCATCCATCGAACTGCACCCCCAGACATTGCTTGAGCCTGATCAATCCGTCGCGAATTCGTGATTTCACCGTGGGAAGCGCCACGGACAGCCGCTCCGACACTTCCCGGTAGGTCAGCCCCCCGTAATACGCGAGGACCACGGTCCGCTGCTGGACTTCGGTGAGCGTGCCGAGGCAGTCGACGACGTCGCTGGTGTCGCCCCGCCGGGTGACTTCCTCCGACACCGCGTCGAACGGTCCGTACCAACTCGAGGCGCCGTAGGCGGCTTCGCGTTCGGATCCGGACTGCTCGGACCGCACCCGGTCGACGGCGCGGCGGTGGGCGAGGGTGATCAGCCACGACAGCGGCGACCCCTGCTTCGGATCGAATTTCGCCGCGTTGTTCCAGACCTGCAGGTACACCTCCTGCGTGGTTTCCTCGCTATATCCGGGATCGCGCAGCACCCGAAGCACCATGCCGTACACGCGCGCGCTGGTGCGTTCGTAGAAGTCGCTGAACGCATCCCGCTCACCGCGCGAGATACGCGCCAGCAACGCCGTCAGCGTCACGTTCTCCGTGTCCCTGTCGACGCCGGTCATCGGCCCATTCCGTTCATCGATCCACAGCCTAATAGCAGGCTGCGGCCGGTGTGACCAGGACAGGACCCGGGGAGGGGTGAGCGATGCCGGCACGGTGCTCACCGCTTCGGCGGCAGGGGAAGGAAGTAACTGGTTCGCTGCTGGTATTCGGGGTAGCCGGGACGCTGCGACATCGACTTCTCGAGCAGTCTCGCCCCCGTCGCGAACACCAGGAAATACGTCATGACCACGGGTGACAGCACGGTGACGGCGCCGGGCCACACGCTCGCCGCGATCAACCACAGCCCCCACCACACGCAGGAGTCGCCGAAGTAGTTCGGGTGCCGCGTCCACGCCCACAGGCCGACGTCCATGATCTCGCCCTTGTTCGACGGGTCGGCCTTGAACGTCTTCAGCTGGTGGTCGCCCACCGATTCGAACACGACGCCGGTCGCCCACAGGAGGACACCGAGCACCACCGCCACCGCGCCGGCTCCCGATGCCGGACCGAGCACGGCCGACACCTGGAGCGGCAGCGAGACGAACCACTGCGCGAGTCCCTGGGTGAGGAAGATCTTCCTGATGACGACGCCCGGCGAGTCGCCGCCGGCCCGGTCGAGCATCTCCTCGTATCGCGGGTCCTCGCCCTTCCCGGCGGACTTCGTGTGCATGTGCCAGGTCAGCCGCAGACCCCACACCGCGACGAGCACTACCACCAGCCACCGGCGCAGCGCGTCGCCGTCGCCGAGGACGGCGGCCACGAACGCGACCAGCACGAAGCCGAGGCCCCACGTCACGTCGACGACGTTGTAGCGTCCGATCCGGCTGCCGACGAGAAACGTCGCGGCCTGCAGGACGGCGAGCACGAGCAGGCTCGCCGCGGTGACGGCGCCGAAATCCGACCAGTCGAAGCCATTCATCGGAGTACGCCGGAACCTGTGCAATCGACCCGGACGGCCGGCATCAGCGACTGGCCCGCCGCGGTCGGCCTGACGGCCAGGATCTGATCGACGCCCATGCGGCCCTGCGCGAAGCTCATCCCGCCGCCGACGAGGTACAGCCGCCACACCCGGGCCATCTCCAACCCGACCATCGCGACGACGTCGTCCCAGCGGGACTCGAACTGCTTCAGCCACGCGTCGACGGTCCAGACGTAGTGCTCGCGAAGGCCATGCACGTCGCGCACCTCGAGCCCGGCTCGTTCGAGGTACGCGACGCTCTCGCCGACCGGACGCATGGTCATGTCGGGAGCTATGAACGACTCGATGAACGGGCCGCCGCCGGGATGGCGTCCGGTGCGCGACATCTGCTGGATCAGCACCCGCGCACCGGGCTTCGCGTTGTCGTGGAGGGCCTGCGCGTACCGGGCGTAGTTCTTCTCGCCCACGTGCTCACCCATTTCGAGGGAGGCGACGGCGTCGAACGGCCCGTCGGGAACCTCCCGGTAGTCCTGCAGACGGATCTCGACGCGGTCCTGCAACCCGCGTTCGGCGATCCGCGCGTCGATGAACGTCTTCTGCTCCCGGGAGATGGTGACCCCGACGACCCGGGCGCCGTACGCGGATGCGGCGTGCAGGCTCAGCGACCCCCATCCGCAGCCGACGTCGAGCAACCGCATGCCGGGTTCGAGCCCGATCTTGCGGCACACCAGGTCCAGCTTGTCCCGCTGCGCGTCCTCGAGCCGGTAGTCCGGATCCTGCGGCGCGCCCGGCGCGTTCCGGGTGAAGTACGCGCAGGAGTAGGCCATCTGCGGGTCCAGGATCAGCGAGTAGAAATCGTTGGAGAGGTCGTAGTGGTGGCTGATGGCGGCGCGGTCGCGCAGCAAGCTGTGCAGCCGGCCGCGGATGTTCGCCTGCGTGGCGGGTGCGGGGAGGGGCCCGCCCACGACGCCCAGTTTCGCGGCGACGCGCAGCACCTTCGCGATCGTCGACGGGCTCGGCCGCACTCCGCTCAGCCCGCGCTCGCGGGCCACCGCCCACACGTGCGCGAGGGCCTCGCCCAGGTCGCCTTCGACGTCGATCTCACCCGTCACGTAGGCCTGCGCCGCTCCGAGTTCGCCGGGGTTCCACAGCAATCGGCGCAGGGCGTCGGGACTGCGCAGCACCACCTTCGGCGCCGTCGCCGGGCCGGCGGTGCTGCCGTCCCACGCGGTCAGATGCACGGGCAGTTCGCCGCGGACGAGCGGACGCAACGTCCTGTCGAGTTCGGCGGCCACGGTCACGGTCGTGCTCCCGTCTTGTCGAGGACGAGCTGCTGGACGTCGATGTATCCGGAGCGGAACCCGGCCTCCGAGTAGCAGAGGTAGAAATGCCACATCCGGCGGAAGGTTTCGTCGAATCCGAGTTCCTCCGCCTGCGTGCTGTGCGCGGCGAACCGCTCCTTCCACAGCCGCAGAGTCTCCGCGTAGTGCTGTCCCATGCTCAGGCGTTCCCGCACCCGCAGCCCGGTGTGTTCGGCGGTGACGGACTCGATCGCCTCGGTCGACGGGAGGAACCCGCCCGGGAAGATGTACTTGTGCACCCAGGTGTACGTGTTGCGGGTCTGCAGCATCCGATCGTGCGGCATGGTGATCGCCTGCAGCGCAACCCTTCCGCCCGGCGCGAGGAGCTTGTCGAGCACCCGGAAGTAGGTGGCCCAGTACTGGTGCCCGACGGCTTCGATCATCTCGACGGACACGATGGCGTCGTATTCGCCGTCGACGTTGCGGTAGTCGAGCAGATCGATCTGCACGGCGTCCGAGTGCCCGGCCTCGGCGACGCGCAGGCGGGCCAGGCTCTGCTGCTCGCTGGACAGCGTCACGGAGCGGACCACGGCGCCGCGTTCCGCCGCCCGGATGCACAACTCTCCCCAGCCGGTCCCGATCTCGAGCAACCGGGTGCCCGCGCCGACACCGGCCTCGTCGAGCAGCCGATCGATCTTGCGGCGCTGCGCGTCCGCGAAGTCGTCCCACTTCGGGGTGACCTGCGGGACGGGGGCCCGCAGGACGGTCACGTCCCGGACCTGCCCCACACGCGTCGGCGTCGACAAGAACAGCGCGCTCGAGTACGTCAGCGTCTCGTCGAGGAACGTCTCGAACATCTCGTTGGACAGGTCGTAGTGCCGGGAGATATTGGACCGGGTGTTCTGCTCGGTGTTACGTTCCTGCGCCGGGTGTTTGGCGACATACAGTGCGCGCAACCGTTGCAGTGGGCGAGGAATGAGCGTCGCCATCCGGGAGGCGAACACGCTGAGCACCGCGGCGAGATCCGGTGACGTCCAGTCGCCGGCCATGTAGGACTCGCCGAATCCGATAAGTCCGCTCGTTCCGACCCGCCGGGCGAATGCGTCGGGATTGCGGATGATCATGCGGGGCAGGATCTCCTGCTCCCGGCGTGCCCCCACCAGGGTGCCGTCGGGATACTCGATGCGGACGTCGAGGTCGGCGGCCGCGCGGCGGAACAGTCGGTCGGCGACCTTCGCCGAGGCCGCCGCACGCACACCGGTCGGCACGTCGGCCAGACCCGGCCAGATCCGGTTGTCGATCCGCGGGTCCTCGCCGGCGAACTCCTCGTCGACGAACCCCTCGCCGGCCGTGCTCACGGCTGGCGACCCGTCCGTGCCGGTGTCCTTGTTCTTTCTCACTGGACTGTCTCCTTCTGACGGCCGTCGGGCCGGGCCATGACGGGGAGCCCACGGGCCCACAACGTGATTCCCTGGACGCGGATACGAGCCGACACCACGAGTGGTGCCAGGGGAGTGCGTAGTTGAGCCCTCAGAACCGTCCGGCTGGTGGCCGGTTGCCGCGTCCCCCGCACCGTCGCGGTGAACGGTCCGTGCCCGTCGCGGTGGAGAACCACGTTCAGGGAGAGGGTGTCGCCGGGTTCGGGGAACCGCATGTCGTAACGGCCGCTCACGTCGTTGAACGGTGAGACGTAGAACTGCTTGTCCACCTCGGCGCGGTCGTCGCCGTCGGGCCGTATCAGGTAGCCGTGCCGCTGACCGTACGTGTTGTGCACCTCGGCGATCACGCATCTCAGGCTGCCGTCGACGTCGTGGCACCAGTACACGCTGAGCGGGTTGAACACGTAGCCGAGCACCCGCGCGTTGAGAAGGGCCGTCACCCGTCCGCCGCGGAGGTCGACTCCGTGCCCTGCGAGGAACGCATCCACCCTGCTGCGCAGCGTGTCCCCGGCGGCGGCAGGATCCGGTTCGAAGTGGTCCTCGGCGCGGAAGCGGGCGAACGGTCCGAGCCATCGGGGGAGGCGCGGAAGGGCGTCCACGTCGACGTACCAGCTGTAGCTCGTGTACTCGAAGCTGTTGCGGACCGGTTCGGTGCGCGCGTGCCGGATCCTCGTCGAGTAGATCGCGGGCGCGGTCACGACACCGTCTCCCGTTCGTGGGGTCGAGCCGTCTGCGCATCCCACGAGCGGCCGATGCGTTCGGCGGCGCGCAGTCCCGAGAGCGCCCCGTCCTCGTGGAACCCCCAGCCGTGGTAGGCGCCGGCGAACGCGAATGTGCCGGAACCGAGTTCGTGCAACCGCGACTGTGCCGCGACGGAATCGGGGGTGTACACGGGATGTTCGTATGTCATCTCCGCCACGACCGTCGACGGGTCGACGAGGTGCTTGCCGCCGAGCGTGACGAGGAACCGCCGGTCGCGCACCGTGTCGAGGCGCATGAGCCGGGTCATGTCGTAGGTGACGACGACACCCGCCGCGTCTGTGCCGTCGGCGGGTGTCAGGTAGTTCCAGGAGGCCCGGGCGTGCTCGGCGCGGGGCAGCAGCGACACATCGGTGTGCAACTGCGCGTGGTTCACCGAATACGGCATGGCGCCCAGGATCTCCGCCTCGAGATCGGAGGCGTCGCCGAGCATGGCGAGCGCGTGACGCGGGTGCACGGCCACCACCACGGCGTCGAAGTACCGGACGTCGCCGCGGCCGTCGACGACGCACGTGCCGCCGTCCGGGGTGCGCTCCACCTGCTGCACCGGGGTTTCGAGAAGAACCTCGTCGACGTGTGCGGCCACCTTCTCGACGTAGCGGGCGGACCCGCCGGTCACGGTGCGCCAGGTGGGTGAGCCGAAGACGGTGAGCATTCCGTGGTGGTCGAGGAAGGTGAACAGGTAGCGGGCCGGGTAGTGCGCGGCGGTCGCGGGATCGCACGACCACACGGCAGCGACGAGGGGGGTCATGAAGTGCTCGACGAAGTACGGGCTGAAACCGTTGCGGGCCAGGAACTCGCCCAGCGGTTCCTGCGCGCCGGACTCGCCGGCCGGGGTGTCGAGCACGGTCCGGGCACGGCGGTGGAACCGGAGGACCTCGCCGAGCATGCGCCAGTACCGTGGCCGGGCCAGGTTGCGCGCGGTCGGGAACAGTCCGCGGACGCCCTTCGCACCCGCGTACTCGAGCCCGTTCACGTCGGATCGGATAGACATCGACATGTCGGAATCCTGCGTGGCCACGTCGAGTTCGGCGAACAGGCGCAAGAGGGTGGGGTAGGTGCGGTCGTTGTGCACGATGAAGCCGGTGTCGACGTCCACGTCCACACCCGAGTCCAGCGTCAGGTGGTGGGTGTGGGCGTGGCCGCCGAGGCGGGCGTCGGACTCGTAGAGGGTGACGCGGTCGTGGCGGGACAGAACGTAGGCGGCGGTCAACCCCGCGACGCCGCTGCCGATCACGGCGACGTTCCTGCGTCCGAGCTTCTCCGGATCATGCATGGCGACCTGCTTTCCGGTCTGTCGGTGCGGCGACGACACCCTCGGCGGCGAAGGCGTCGAGAACGAAATCGGCCGTGATGCGATGCCACCACCCCGGTCGGGTGAGCATGAAGTGGCCGGCTCCGGAGAGCGGATGCCAGGAGGCGTTCACGCCGCGCGCCAGCGCCTGTTCGGTCTGGATCCGGGAGGCGACGGGGTCCGTCCAGCGGTCGGCGGTTCCGTGCGCGACCATCAGGCTGCGGTCGGCGGGCACCAGGTCGCTGTCGAACTCGGGCCACCAGGGTGCGAGGGCGGCGATCGCGCGGACGTTGTCGATGCCGGCGAGGTGTGCGGCGACGCGGCCGCCCATCGAATGCCCGACGACGGCGACGGGGACGTCCCCGAACCGCAGTCGGGCCCGCTCGAGGGCCATCCGGGCGTCGTGCACCGGGCTGGCCTCGGGGGCGTTCCATCCGCGGACCCGGTACTGCAGCCGCTGCACGGCGATGCCGTGGGGTCCGAGCGTCGACCTCAGGGACCGGGCCAACCAGATCATGCGCAGATTCGACAGGTGCCAGCAGCGTGACGGGTCCTGACTGCGTGGTTTTCCGCCGGGTAGCACGAGCACGTACGCCGGGGCGGTGGGTGAGCCTCTCTCCATATCAATCATTCGGAGCTGACTGTCCATCGGATGGGCGGACCCCACACCCGCACGTGAGTGGGAAAGCGTGCCGGACCACGCTTTCCCACTCACATGGGGGGCTACTGGGGCATCAGGACGGAGTCGACCAGGTACACCGTGGCGTTGGCGGTCTGGACGCCGCCGCAGATGACGCCTGCGTCGTTGACCTTCAGGTCGTCACCCGAACCGGTGACGGTGACCGTGCCACCCTCGACGGTCGTGTGCTCGCCGGCGATGTCACTCGGCGCGATCTGGCCGGGGACCACGTGGTACGTCAGAACCTTGGTGAGCAGGGCCGGGTCGGTCTTGAGGGTCTCGATCGTGGCCGGATCGACCTTCGCGAACGCGGCATCCACCGGCGCGAAGACCGTGAACTGCCCGCTGTTCAGCGTGTCGACGAGGTTGACCTGCGGGTTGAGCTGACCGGACACCGCGGCGGTGAGCGTGGTGAGCAGGGGGTTGTTGGACGCGGCCGTCGCGACCGGATCCTGCGCCATGCCACTGACCGAACCGGCGCCGTCCGGCACCGTCTTCGCGTACTCGGCGCAGCCCGGACCGACCAGGTTGGCGGCGGGATCGGCCATCGCGGACGAGGTCATCGAACCGGACGACATCGACTCGGACGTCATCGCCTCCGAAGCGGAGCCGCTGCTGGACGAGCCGCTGTCGTCCGACGAACACGCCGCGCCCAGCAGGACCAGGGACGTGCTCGCGGCGACTGCCAGGACTCGTGTGGTGATCTTCATCAGAAATTGCCTCTCTCCGGTGTGGGTGCGGGGGCGCACCATCGACAGGCATTCGGAGCGGTCTTGGAAGCGGATGGGTCGAAAGTTCGCTCGCAGCCACCCATCCGATCCGGCATGGGCATCGAATACCCCGAGAGAGGGTGCTGCACCGGCCCTCTGTTTCGGCTGCCCGTTTTCGTCGACCGCATGATGTGGAAAGGATTCGAGATGACATCGTCGAAGGTCCGTGGGATCGCCGCCGCGCTGTCGGCCGCCGCCGCGGCTGTGCTGCTGGCGGCCGGCCCCGCACACGCTCAACCGGGTGCGCTCGCCCCCGTTCCGTCCCTCGACGTCCAGAGGTACCTGGGCACGTGGTATCAGTTGGCCGCTGTGCCACAGCCGTTCAACCTCGACTGCGCGCGGGACACGCGAGCGACGTACGGAGCAATCGACCCGTCGAACGTCAGCGTCGCCAACCGGTGCACCACGTGGGCGGGTGGAACGAACGGGATCCGGGGCAACGCGCGCGTCAACGATCCGGTGACCAATGCGCAGCTCCACGTGAGTTTCCCGGACGTGCCGTTCCAGGGTGCGGCGGACGGTCCCACCAATTACGTGGTCACCTACATCGCCGACGACTATTCGTGGGCGCTGGTCGGTGACCCGGCCCGGGCGTCGGGTTTCGTGCTCTCCCGCACCCCGGCGGTCGACGACGCGGGGTGGAAACAGATCCGGCAGGTGGTGGAATCGCGGGGCTACAACTCGTGCCTGTTGCTGACGTCCCCGACCACCGGTGGCAGAGAGGGGATTCAGCCGCTCTGCACGGTCTGACGGGCCGCCGACCCGGTGATGTTCTCCATCATGCCTTTGAAGATGATTCCGTGGAACGGCAGGATGGAATACCAGTACAGCCGCCCGGCGAGACCTTTCGGGAAGAAGATGGCGCGCTGATCGAGCCGGGACCGGTCGGGGTCCACACTGTGGACGGTCCATTCGAGCCACGCCCCGCCCGGTGCCCGCATCTCGGCGCGCAGCCGGAGCAGCGTCCCCCGGTCGATGCGTTCGACCCGCCAGAAGTCGAGGGGGTCACCGGTGTTGAGCTGCTTCGGGTTCCGGCGTCCCCGCGTGAGTCCGACGCCGCCGACGACGCGGTCGAGCCAGCCGCGCACGGACCACGCGAGTGGGAACGAGTACCAGCCGTTTTCGCCGCCGATGCTCTCGACGACGGTCCACAGTGTGGCGGCGTCGGCGTCGCAGTCCTTGGTGCGTTCGTCGGTGTAGACGACCTCACCGGCCCAGTCGGGGTCGGACGGTAACGGATCGGAGGGGGCGCCGACCGGGGACGCACTGGCCCATGTCGTTTCCACCTCGCCGTTGTCGATGCGCCGCAACGCCAATCGGACGGCGTCCCGGTACGTCGTCAGGCCGGCCTTCGGCGGCGGGATCACGTCGTCGATGTCGTGCTCGCCGGCGACGGCGTCGTTGTGGAGCGATTCGATCAGGGCCCGCCCGAGTGAGCGGGGGATCGGGGTGACCAGGCCGATCCACAGACCGGCGAGTTTCGGGGTCAGCACCGGGAGGACGAGGATGCGACGCTGACGCAGCCCGGCGACCTCGGCGTACGTCTGCATCATCTCGCCGTAGCGCAGGACGTCGGGGCCGCCGATGTCGAAGGTGCGACTGCGCGGCAACGGCGCCTCGGCGGCGGCGACGAGGTAGTGCAGCACGTCGCGGACCGCGATCGGCTGGATCTTGTTGTTCACCCACCGCGGCGTGGTCATCACCGGAAGCCGGTTGGTGAGGTGGCGGATCATCTCGAACGAAGCCGAACCGGAGCCGATGACCACCCCGGCCTGCAGAACCATTGTGGGGACACCGGAGTCGACGAGTATCCGTCCCACCTCTGTGCGCGACCGCAGGTGCGGCGAGAGGTCCGCCGAATCGGGATGCAGTCCGCCGAGGTAGACGATCCGGCCGACACCGGCCGTGCGCGCCGCCTCGGCCACGTTCTCCGCGCTGATCCGTTCGGCCTTCTCGAACTCGTCCGACCCGCCCATCGAATGCACGAGGTAATAGACGACGTCCATGTCCGCGAAAGCGGCAGAAAGGGATTCGGGGTCACTGAGGTCGCCGCGGGCGATCTCGACGTCGGACGCCCACGGAACGTCGGTCAGTTTCTCCGGTGAACGCACCAGTACCCGCACCCGGTGGCCGGCTTCCGCGAGCCGGGGAGCGAGGCGTCCGCCGATGTATCCGGTGGCTCCGGTGACCAGTACACGTAACTGCGTCATTCCCACACGCTACCCGTCGTTGTCACCGCCGCGCGGCCTGTCGCGACTATGGTCGGGTCATGGGCATCGTGCATTCGAGCGTGGTCGAGGCCTCGCGGGACGAGTTGTTCGCCTGGCACACCAGGGCGGGGGCGTTCACCCGGCTCTCACCGCCGTGGCAGCCGCTCGGTCTCGCGAAGGAATCCGAGTCTCTGGAATCGGGTCGTGCCGAATTGCGCATGCCCGGGGGCCTGACGTGGGTCGCGCAGCACGACGCGAAGGAGTACGACCCTCCGCACCGGTTCGTCGATTATTCGGCCGCCCTGCCGCTACGTCTGCTGGTGCCGTGGCGGCACACGCACACGTTCGACGTGGTGTCCGAGGGCCGGACCCGGGTCACGGACCGGGTCGACACCATCGTGCCCGGTCAGTTCCTCCGGTCGACGTTCGTGTACCGGCACCGCCAGCTGGCCGACGACATCTCCCGGCATCACTGGGCGTCCACGCTCCTGCCCGGTCCCCTCACGATCGCGGTGACGGGGAGTTCGGGGCTCGTCGGCTCCGCCCTGACCGCGTTCCTGAGCACGGGCGGGCATCGCGTGATCCGTCTCGTGCGCCGCGCCCCCAGCACACGAGACGAGCGGCGCTGGAACCCGGATGCGCCGGCCGCGGATCTGCTCGACGGCGTCGACGCGGTGATCCACCTGGCGGGCGCGTCCATCGCGGGACGGTTCACCGACGGTCATCGCCGGGCGATCAGGGACAGCCGGATCGGACCCACGCGGCGGCTCGCGGAGGTGGCGGCTGCGTCCGGGCAGGGGCCGAAGACGTTCGTCAGTGCGTCGGCGATCGGGTACTACGGGCCCGACCGCGGCGACGAGGTGCTGCACGAGCAGGATGCGCGAGGCGACGGCTTCCTCGCCGACGTCGTCGCGGACTGGGAGGACGCAGCGAAGCTGGCAGCGGACGCCGGACTGCGGGTGGTGCACGTCCGCACGGGGATCGTCCAGTCCCCGAGCGGCGGCGTGCTGCGTCTGCAGCGGCCGCTGTTCGAGGTCGGACTCGGAGGTCGCCTGGGCGCCGGAACGCAGTGGCTGTCGTGGATCGACATCGACGATCTGATCGACGTCTACCACCGTGCCGTCGTGGATTCGGGGTTGAGCGGCCCGGTGAACGCGGTGGCGCCGAATCCTGTTCGCAACGAGGAGTACACCGCCGTCCTGGCGTCGGTGCTGCATCGCCCGGCATTCCTTCCGGTGCCCGATTTCGGTCCGAAACTGCTGCTCGGGGAGCAGGGTGCGCGGGAACTCGCGCTGGCCGATCAGCGGGTCACCCCCGGCAAACTCGAGGGCCGCGGCCACCGGTTCCGGCGTCCCGACCTCGACACGGCGCTGCGCCACCAACTCGGCCGGTTCACATCGGACGAGGGGTAGCGCAGCGCAACCGGGGATCGGTCAGGTGGTCGCCAGTACCGGCGGGGTGTGTACCGGGGCCTTGGTGGAGATCTTCGCCGCCGCCGCGGCGAGGAGGCAGATGCCGGCGATCGCCGTGGCGGCCAGCACCCAGTTGTCGTCGCCGCCGATAAGCGCATAGCAGATGGTGGGTGCGAATCCGGTCAGCAGGAAACTCAACTGCGTGGACACCGCGACGCCGGTGTATCGCACGTTCGGGGTGAACATCTCGGCGAAGAACGACGGCCACAGCGCGTTCGGGGCGGAGTACACGACGCCCTTGAGTGCCACCGTCGCGATGACGATGAGAACGGTGCTGCCGGTGGCGATGGCACCGAGGAATCCGTAGACGCCGACCGCGCAGAGCAGGCAGCCGCCGGCATACACAACCTTTCGGCCGATGCGGTCCGCGATGAAGCCGAACAGCGGATGGAAGAACAAGGCAACCACCTGGCTGGCCGCGATCGCGGAGAGCATCGTCGAGCGATCGACCCCGTGTTCCTGCGTCGCGTAGGACAGGCCGAAGACGATGACGATCGTCGAGATGACCGTGTTGAACGCGGCGACGAAGACGATCACGGTCGCGCGGAGCTGAGTGCGCAGGAGAGTCGTCACCGGGTATTCGGCTACGGCGTCTTCCTTTTCGGTCTCGACGAACTCGGGAGACTCGTCCACTCCGCGCCGCACGAGCAGGGTGATGAACACCATGATGAAGCTGAGCAGGAACGGGATCCGCCATCCCCAGGTCAGCAATTGCTCCTCCGGGAGCGCTCCCACGGGAATGAAGATCAACGTGGCCAGGATCGAACCGGTGGCGGCTCCGTTCAGGAGCCAACTCGTGTAGAAGCCGCGGCTCTTCTCGGGGGAGCGTTCCATGGTGAGCAGGCTGGCCCCGACCTGCTCACCGCCTGCGGAGATTCCCTGCAGCAGCCGGCACACGACGAGGAGGGCCGGGGCAACGGCGCCGATGGTCGCATGGGTGGGCAGCAGTCCGATGGCGAACGTCGACGCGCCCATCAGGAGCAGTGTGAAGAGCAGGACGTTCTTGCGTCCGATCCGGTCGCCGGCGTGCCCGAACAGCAGGGCGCCGACGGGCCGCGCGATGTACGCGGCCCCGAACGTCGCGAGCGACGCGAGCGTGCCTGCGGCGGAATCGCTGTTGGGGAAGAAGATC
>NZ_JBHUSF010000252.1:0-13425 GCF_042673295.1 Rhodococcus sp. NPDC057014 | reverse complement strand
GTGTGTGGACGCTCGCTGGTGCAGACCCGGTGGGCTATTTCTGCCAGCGGCTCCATTTTCGGGCGGCGCCGAGTTCCCTCGGTGTCAGTCCGCCCCACACGCCGTGTTGTTCGCCGAAATGGATGGCGTACTCGCGGCATTCGCTGATCACGGGGCAGCGGCGGCAGATGTCTTTCGCGATGCGTTCGCGCTGAGGCTGGGATTTTCTTCCGTCCTCGTCGAGGTAGAAGACGGCGATGTCCATGCCGCGGCAGCGCGCGCGCAACCGCCATTCTTCCGGGGTGACTTCCGGTGCGGCGTGCGGTGCACTCACGGAACACGCTCCGATCGTTCGACGATGGTTTAAAACATAATATATCGCAAGCCGTGAATGGGGCAACCAGGCGCGGCGATTGCGTCGGCACACGTGTGTGCCCAGTGCTTCCGTCGATTGTCGGAAGCACTGGGCACAATTCGGAGCGGTTCGGGCCCTACCGGGCTGTCACCGGGCGACGCGGAGGCGTTCGCGGTCGCGCGCCGGGTCGGCGAGGACGAGCGCCGCGATCGCGACGACGGCGCCCACGATGCCCAGACATTGGAACGCCGCCTGGTACCCGTCGATCTTGGTCGCCGAGGCGTCGACGACGATTCCCATCGACCACGGTCCGACGATGCCGCCGATTGCCTGGATCGCGAAGAAGGCGCCGATGACGCCGGCCGTCTGCCGCGGCGGGCACGTCGCGATCACCGCGGCGTTGAGCAGCGGGAACACAGCGACCACCAGTCCGTACGCCACCGATACCGCGCACACCGCGAGGAGTGGGGATCCGAGGGCGGGCAGGCTCAGCAGCAACACCCCGGCGACGATCACGCCGACGCAGGGCACGACGACGCGGACCAGGCGGATGGACAGTCCGCGGCTGATCCCGCGGTCGCTCAGCCAGGAACCACCGACGAGCGTCGCGAGCCCGACGAAGCTCGGCGCGGCGAACAGCGTGCCCGATTCGAGGCGCGAGTACCCGAGGCCCTGCTCGAAGTAGGAGGGCAACCAGGTGAGCACGACGGTCATCAGCGCGTAGGCGCTCATCGCGACGAGGACGGCGGACACGAAGGTCTTCGAGGTGAGCAGGCGCTTCCAGCTGACTGCCGGTTCGCTGTCGGCGTCGTCGACTGCGGACGTGTGCTTGCCGCCGACGGTGTAGGGGCCGGGCCGCCAGGTCAGCAGCCACGGGATGCACCACAGCGTGGTCGCGCACGCGAGCACGATGATGGCCGCCCGCCATCCGTACTCGGCCACCACGAGCGCGAGGATCGGGACGACGGCCATCTTGGCCAGCATGCTTCCGCTGATGATGAGTGCGCTCGGCAGGCCCCGCTTCGCGGGCGCATGCCACGAGTAGGCGGCGGTGTGCAGCAATGCGGACGTCGGCCCCTCCGTGAGGCCGAGAAGCATGCGGCTCGCGAGCAGCACCGCGAACGTCGACCACACGACGAGCGGGAGCATGACGACGCCCCACAGCACGGCGATGATCGCGATGGACCACCGGAGCGCGAGGACCTTGTTGATCGGCCCGGCGAAGAAGCCTCCGAAGCTGAAGGCGAGGAAGAACATGCTGCCGGTGAAGCCGATCTGGGAGGCGCTGAGCCCGAGGTCCTCGCTGAGCGGTTGGGCGATGAGCCCGAACACCGCCTTGTCGGACGCGTTCATGAGGTACAGCACCACCAGCATTCCGGTGATGCCCCAGGCGGTGAGCTTGCGAGGTTCTGTTTCCGGGCCGGACCGAGAGACCGGCGTTGACGCGAGGTCGATGCGCTGTTCGTCTGTCTTGTTCACGTAAGGGTCCTTCGGTCTTGTCCGTGAGATCACACCATCAACACAGTGTGGCATGCATCATATACTATCTTTTTACTGAGTCTACGGGTGAAGAAATACATCAGACATCAAACGCGATCCCTTGCATGCATAATATATTTCTTCTAGAGTGGAGCTCACGTACTGCAGCGGCCGAGCATCGGACTCGTCGTCGCTCGAGAGAAAGGGCGTCACATGCCGGGTCTGTACTTCGAGGAATTCGTACCGGGAATGGTCATCGATCACGAGGTCCGACGGACCGTGACCGAGACCGACAACGTCCTGTTCAGCACGATGACCCTGAACATGGCGCCGCTCCACCTGGACGCGGAATACAGCAAGGACTCCATTCACGGGCAGCGCCTGGTCAACAGCCTGTTCCTCCTGGGCCTCGTCTCCGGTATCTCGATGCACGACACCACGTACGGCACCACCCTCGGCAACCTGGGCTTCGACTCGATCAAGTTCCCGAAGCCGGTGTTCCACGGTGACACCATCCACGTGCGCACCGAGATCGTGTCGGCCCGGGAGTCCAAGAGCCGCAACGACTCCGGCATCGTCACGTTCCGTCACTACGGTCTCAACCAGCGTGACGAGATCGTCTGCGACGCAACCCGCGTCGGCCTGATGCTCAAGAAGTCGGCCGGCGAGCAGGCCTGACCGCTCACCCCGACCCGACGACCGACTGCCCCAGACGAGGAGAACACGGAAAATGGGCATCAGTAGCCAGCCCGAGGAGATGGCCTGGGTTCCCGGCCCCGCGGTGCGCGAGCGCGCGAGGCTGCTCGCGGCGATGAAGAGCTGGAGCTTCGGCGACGATGCTGCCGCTGTCGCCGAGCTGGGTCGTCGCGCCGTCGCCGACCCCGAGTGGTTCTGGCGCGAGGCGCTCGCCGACCTGGACGTCGCCTTCTCGGCGCCGTTCGACCGGGTTCTCGACGAGTCCGAGGGGCGGGAGTTCCCGAAATGGTTCCCGGGTGGCCGGATCAACGTCGCCGAACTGGCGGCCCTCCGGCACGCCCGCGGTGACCTCGCAGGCAAGACCGCGGTGGTCTATGAAGGCGACGGAGGGCAGCGGCGCACGCTGACCTTCGCGGAACTCGCGGCGGAGGTGAGCCGGTTCGCGGCGCACCTCGCGGGGCTGGGCGTGCGCCGCGGCGATCGCGTGGTGCTGTTCATGCCGGTCGTGCCCGAGGCAGCCGTGGCCTTCCTCGCCATCGCCATGATCGGCGCGGTCGCGGTGCCCACGTTCAGTGGATACGCGCCCGACGCCCTGGCCACGCGACTGCAGGATTCGGACGCCGTGCTCCTGGTGACCGCCGACGGCACGACCCGTCGCGGCAAGGTCGTCGAGATGAAGGCGACCGCGGACGCCGCACTGGCCCAGGCGCCGTCGGTCCGCTCCGTCGTGGTGATCCGGCATCTGGGCACCGACGTGCCGATGCAGTCCGGCCGCGACGTGTACTACGACGAACTGCCCGCCGATCCGGACCTCGTCGACGTGGCGGACACCGAGTCGAACGACCCGCTGACGATCGTCTACACGTCCGGCACCACGGGCAGGCCGAAGGGAATCGTGCACTCGCACGGCGGTTTCGCGGCCAAGACGGCAGTCGACTTCGCCTACGGCTTCGATGTGCACGCCGACGACGTGGTCTCCTGGATCACGGACCTCGGGTGGCTGGTCGGCCCGATGCTCATGACCGGTCCGCTGCAGCTCGGCGCGACCATCGTGATGATCGAGGGTCTTCCCACCCATCCCACCCCGAATCGTATGTGGGAGATCGTGAACCGCAACGGCGTCACCGTCCAGGGCATCGCGCCTACGGCGGCACGCGCGCTGAAGGCGGCGGGCGACGGCACCGCCCCGGAGATGCCGACCCTGAAAACGTTCGTCTCCACCGGCGAAGCCTGGGACGAGCCGACGTGGTTCTGGCTGTTCGAGGAGGTCGGCCGGCGAGAGCGCGCGATCGTCAACTACAGCGGCGGCACCGAGGTCGGCGGCGGCATCCTCGTCGGCTACCCGTTCCTGCCCGCCGCGCCTGCCGCGTTCACCGGACCGCTGCCCGGTGTCGACGCCGCGGTGCTCGACGACGACGGCAAGCCCGTGGTCGATCAGATCGGTGAGCTGGCGGTGCTCAACACGTTCCCCGGGATGACGCACGCCTTCTGGCAGGACCGGGACCGCTACCTCGACACCTACTGGAGTCGTTGGGACGGTATCTGGGTACACGGCGACCTGGCGAGCATCGACACCGCAGGCATGTGGCGGATCCACGGCCGCTCGGACGACACCATCAAGCTGTCCGGACGCCGCGTCGGGCCGGCCGAGATCGAGGCCGCCCTGTTGCGGGACAACCGGATCACGGAGGTCGCGGTGATCGGCGTGCCGGACGAGATGCGCGGTCAGCGGGCGGTGGCGTTCGCGGTACTGGGCGCCGACGGCGTCGACAACGACGACCTGCAGGCGACGGCGTTGGCGAACGCGGGCAAGTCCTTCGCGCCCGAGGTGTATGCCGTACCGACGCTGCCGAAGACGAAGAACGGAAAGATCATGCGCCGCGCCATCCGGTCGCGGTTCATCGGTGCCCCGATCGGCGACATGTCGTCGCTCGATCCGGCGACGCCGCTCGAGGACATCCCCGTGTACGCGGGCGAAGACTAGGAGAGTTGAGATGGCAGACTTCGATACCGAGAGCAACATCGAGATCGTCCGCAAGGCGACTCGCGAGCTGGCGCGGAAGTTCGACAACGACTACTGGCTGGACAAGGACCGCAAGCACGAATACCCCTGGGATTTCATCAAGGCGTTCGCGGACGGCGGCTGGCTCGGCGCGATGATCCCGGAGGAGTACGGCGGAATCGGCCTGGGCCTCCAGGAGGCCGCGGTGATGATGGGCGAGATCGCGTCCTCCGGCGGCGGTATGAGCGGCGGCTCGGCGATCCACTTCTACGTGTTCCCGCCGGCGCCGATCGTCCGGTACGGCTCGGAGGAGATGAAGAAGAAGTATCTCCCCAAGCTGGCCTCGGGTGAGATGCTCACCGCGTTCGGCATCACCGAACCGACTGCCGGTGTGGACACGTCGCGCATCAAGACCAAGGCGACCAAGGTCGACGGCGGCTGGGTCATCAACGGCCAGAAGGTGTTCATCACCAACGCCCAGAACGCGCACCGCATCCTGCTGCTGGCCCGCACGTCGCCGCGGCGTGACGACAAGCCGCTGCACGGGATGACGATCTTCTTCGCCGAACTCGACCGCAAGCACGTCACCATCCGCGAGATCGACAAGCTGGGACGCGCGGCCATCGACACGAACGAGTTGTTCATCGACAACCTGTTCGTGTCCGACGAGGACGTCGTCGGCGAGGTCGACAAGGGCTTCTACTACATCATCGACGGGCTCAACCCGGAACGCATCGTGGTCGCCATGGAGGGCATCGGCCTTGGCCGCGCTGCCCTCGAGATCGGCACCGAGTACGCGAAGAACCGCGTGGTCTTCGATCGGCCGATCGGCCAGAACCAGGCCGTCGCCCATCCGCTCGCGGACTCGTGGATCCGTCTCGAGGCGGCCGAGCGCATGGCGATGCACGCCGCGAAACTGTTCGACGACAAGCAGGAGTGCGGGCACGAGGCCGCCGCGGCGAAATACCTCGGCGCCGAGGCCGGATTCGAAGCGTGCGACCGCGTGTTCTCGACCCTGGGTGGGTACGCGTACGCGAAGGAGTACCACATCGAGCGGCTGTGGCGTGAGGTGCGACTGCTGCGCAACGCGCCGTTCTCGCAGGAGATGGTGCGCAACTACGTCTCGCAGCAGGTCCTCGGCCTGCCGCGGTCGTACTGAGCCCACCGACGAAGGAGTGTGACGATGACCGGTCCGCTGGCTGGAGTCCGGGCCCTGGTGCTCGCGGGAATGGGCCCGGTGCCGTACGTCTCGATGCTGCTCGCCGACATGGGAGCCGACGTGGTGCGGGTGGTGCGGCCGCCCAACCGGTCGGCGCGTGCGCTCAGCCAGACGGACGGTCTGACCGAGGAGGTCGACGTCGTCAACCGCGGCGTCGACGCGGTGGCCGTCGACCTGAAGGACCCGGCCGGGCGTGAGAGTGTGCTGCGCCTGGCCGAAGCCGCGGACGTCTTCATCGAGGGATACCGCCCCGGCGTGACCGAGCGGCTCGGTCTCGGACCGGACGACGTGATGGCCCGCAACGAGCGTCTCGTCTACGTGCGGCTGACCGGCTACGGACAGACCGGTCCGCGGTCACGGGACGCCGGACACGACATCAACTACGTGGCGCAGTCCGGCGCGTTGCACGCCATGGCACGGTCGGACAGCGCGCCGCGCCCGCCGATCAACCTGCTCGGCGATTACGCGGCAGGCGGCGCCATGGGGGCGTACGGCATCGCGTGCGCCCTCGTCTCCGCCGCCCGCACAGGCCGTGGCCAGGTGATCGACGCCGCCATGGTCGACGGCGTCGCGGCCCTGACCGCCAAGCTGCAGGGCCTGCGTGCGGCCGGCCTCTACTCGGACGATCCGGGGACGAACTTCCTCGACTCCGGGGCACCGTTCTACGACACCTACCGGTGCGCCGACGGCGGGTACATCGCCGTCGGAGCGCTCGAACCCGATTTCTATCGGGAATTCACCTCGCGCCTCGGCCCCGACACCGACGACTGGCCGGACCAGAACGATCGCGAATCCTGGCCGCACCTGCGCAAGCTCATCGGCGACGCCGTCGAGCGCCGCACCCGCGACGAATGGGAAAAGGTGTTCGCCGGTACCGATGCCTGCGTCACCCCGGTGCTCACGTTCGACGAGGCCGCGGTGGACCCCCACAACACCCAGCGGGGCGTGTACCGGACCGTCGGCGGCGTCCTGCATCCGATGCCCGCGCCGCGTTTCAGCGGCACCCCCGCGCGCGAACCCGCGACGCCGCGGGTCGGCACCGTCGCTCCCGCGGACGTCGCGTCTCGGTGGGGCGTCGGCGACTGACACGGCCGCCGTCGCACCGCTCGCCCCGAGAAATTTCAGGAAGGAAGTAATGGTGACCAGGTACGAGGCCTTCACCTCGCTGAAGGTCGACCGCCCCGAAGACGGCATCCTCCGCATCGTGCTGGACGGGCCGAACCTCAACGCGGTGGGACCGGACGCGCACCGCGAACTGGCCGACATCTGGCCGGTGATCGGACTCGACGAGTCGGTCCGCGCCGTGGTGATTCGAGGGGCGGGCGATCGCGCGTTCTCGGCGGGCGGCAGTTTCGACCTCGTCGAGAACATGATCGGCGACTACGCGTCGCGGTCGCGGGTGATGCGTGAGGCCCGCGACCTGGTGCGCAACATCATCGAGGTTCCGCAGCCGATCATCTCCGCGATCAACGGGCCTGCTGCGGGCGCCGGTCTGGTGGCCGCGCTGCTGGCCGACATCTCGGTCGCGGGCCGCCGCGCCAAGATCGTCGACGGTCACGTCCGGTTGGGTGTCGCCGCCGGCGACCACGCGGCGATCTGCTGGCCGCTGCTGACGAGCATGGCGAAGGCCAAGTACCACCTGCTGACCAACGAGGTGCTCACCGGCGAGGAGGCCGAGCGGATCGGCATGGTGTCGCTGTGCGTCGACGACGACGAGGTGCAGGACCGGGCGATGGAGATCGCACGGAAGCTGGCCGCCGGCTCCCGGGCCGGGATCCAGGGCACCAAGATGGCGCTCAACGGCTGGTACCGGCAGGCCATGCCGATCTTCGACGCCTCGCTGGGCCTGGAGTTCTTCGGCTTCGGTGGTCCGGACGTGGTCGAGGGCGTGTCCTCGTTCCGCGAGAAGAGGGAGCCGAAGTTCTCGTGACCGCAACCGAACAACGAACGCAGGGCCCGCTCGCCGGCATCACCGTGGTCGGGCTGGAGCAGGCGATCTCGGCGCCGCTGTGCACGCGCCACCTCGCGGACCTCGGGGCCCGGGTGATCAAGGTGGAGGCCCCGGGCTACGGCGACTCGACGCGCGCCTACGACTCCGTCGTCGGCGGGATGTCGGCACACTTCACGTGGCTGAACCACGGCAAGGAATCGGCGGCGCTGGACCTCAACTCCACATCGGACATGGGGATCTTCCGGAACATCCTCGCCACCGCCGACGTCGTCGTCAGCAACCTCGCGCCCGGCGCACTCGATCGGCTCGGGATCGGCACCCGGGACCTCTCGCGTGACTTCCCGCGCCTGATCGTCGTCGACATCTCCGGTTACGGGAAGGGCGGTCCCCTCGACCACAAGCGGGCCTACGACCTGCTCATCCAGTCGGAGGGCGGTTCCTGCAGCATCACCGGCGCACCGGGACAGCCGGCCAAGCCGGGCATCCCCGTGGCCGATGTCGGCACGGCACTGTACGCGTACTCCGCGGTGCTCGCCGCGCTCTACGACCGGGAACGGACCGGCAGGGGAGCGGTCATCCCGATCGCCATGCTCGACACCGTCGCCGAGATGATGGGGTTCGCCCTCAACCAAATGATCCACGCCGGCACCGAGCCGGTTCCGGTCGGCATGGGCTCACCGATGATCGCGCCCTACGGCGCGTACCCCACCTCCGACGGCCAGACCGCGGTGCTCGGGACGACCAACGACCGCGAGTGGCGGCGCCTGGCCGAGATGATCGGCCGGCCGGAACTGGCCGATGAACCGCGGTTCGCGCACAACGACACTCGCGTCGAGGCGCGTGACGAACTGGACGCGGTCGTGGGCGCCTGGTGCGCGGAGCACACGCTGGCGGAGATCCAGAAGACGGCGGATGCCGCGGGGATCGGCAACGCGCGGCTCAACAGCGTGCGAGACCTGGCCGAGCACCCGCAGCTGGTCGAGCGCGGACGGTGGCGCGACGTGGGCACCCCGTCCGGCCCGGTGCCTGCGCTGCTGCCGCCCGCGGTGGCCGACGGGTGGCCGGTGCGCAGCGGCTCGGTGCCCGCACTGGGCGCGCACACCGACGCCATCCGCGCCGAATTCGAGTAGAAGGACGGTGAGTGCTGTGGCTGTTCCCCATTCGGCACGGCATTGGAGCGAGGTCGAGTCGCTCGCACCCGGCGACGCTGCGGCGCTGCAGAACACCCGCCTGCGTGAGCAACTCGACTATCTCGCGGCCCGCAGCGACTTCTACCGGCAGAAGTTCGCCGAGCATGACGTGGACGTCACCCGGGTCCGGACGGTCGCGGACCTCGCCGGGCTGCCGTTCACCGAGAAGCAGGAACTGCGGGACAGTCTCGCGGCGACGCCACCGCTCGGCAGCCACGTCGCCGCCGATCGCGCCGACATCGTGCAGATCCAGGCGTCGTCGGGCACCACCGGCAGCCCGTCCTACGTCGGACTGACCCGGAGTGACATCGACGTCTGGTCCGAGCTCGGAGCGCGGGCCTTGTACGCCAACGGTTTCCGGCCCGGAGACCGGCTGCTGCACGGATTCGGGATGAGCAAGGGCTTCGTCGGCGGAATCCCCGTCGTGCAGACGGCGCAGTACATGGGCATCGTGGACATCCCGATCGGCGCCGAGGCGGGCGCGGAGCGACTCCTGCGGGTGCAGGCCGATCAGCGACCCGACGCTTTGATCGGCACACCGAACTTCCTGGCGTACCTGGCCGAACAGGCACCGGCGATCCTCGGCGTGGCCGCCCGCGATCTGGGTGTGCGCGCGATCAGCGTCGGCGGCGAGCCCGGCGGTGGCCTCCCGGCGGTCCGCGGCAAGCTCGAGTCGTTGTGGGGCGCCACATCACGGGAGATGCTGGGCGGCACCGATATCGCCTGCATCTACTGGGGGGAGTGCGAGGCGGGCGACGGCATGCACTTCCTCTCCCCGGATCTGATGGTGGCCGAGCTGATCGATCCGGAGACCGACGAGATCGTCGCGCCCGTGGCCGGCGCGCAGGGTGAGTTGGTGTACACGGCGCTCCGCAGGCAGGCGTCGCCGCTGCTCAGGTTCCGTACCCGTGACCACGTGGTCGTCACCGGCACCGACTGCGTGTGCGGCCGCACCGGGTACAAGGTGCGGTGCGTCGGCCGGACCGACGACATGCTGATCGTGCGCGGCATCAACCTCTTCCCCTCCGCCGTCAAACAATTGGTGTCGGAGCTGGCACCGGCCACCACCGGCGAAATGCGCATCCGCGTCGACTTCGAGGGGCATTCCACCCAGAAGCCGCTCGTGCTCGTCGTGGAATACGCCGACGGACTCCGCGTCGAGCAGCAGGACGAACTGCGGTCGTCGATCGAGCAGCGGGTCCGGTCGGCGCTGGGCGTCAAGGCGATGGTCGAACTCGTGCCCGACGGCACCCTCGCGCGACCGGACCACGTCAAGGTGAACCTGATCGAACGGGTGTAGCGGCGAATCTCAGCTCGCCGAGAACTGGGTCAAAGCATTCACGGTCACGCGATATTCAGGACGCGGAGCCGGTTGTACAGGGTGGACCGGCTCACGCCGAGTGACTGCGCGGCCTTGAGCTTGTTTCCGCCCGCAGCCTCGATCGCCGCGACGATGACTTCCCGTTCGGCGTGGCGAATGGGTGACAGCGGGGCGCCGACTGCCCGGTAGGGCGCGGGAAGGTCGGTCGGAATGATGTCTCCGGCCGAACGCGCCAGGGCGACGCTCCGGATCACGCGTCGAAGCTCGGCGAGGTTGCCCGGCCACTCGTGTGCCGCAAGGAGTTGCAGCGTCGCGGTGGTGAGTCGCACGCCGGACGTCGCGGCCTCCTCGGTCAGCATGTGACGCGCCAACCGTGGAATCTCGTGGCGGCGCCGGCGAAGCGGAACCAGGTCACGTCGTGCGGCGCACACGCCGAGCAGAGACGGGTGAATCCCCGGAACGCCGGTCGAACTCGTTGACGTCAGGACGATCTTTCGTCGAGAACCCCGGACGAGCCGCGCGACGAGGGTGGCCATCGAATCGGTCAGCAGATGCACGTTCTCGATGACTATCACCGCGCCGTCGCCTTCGAGTTCCCGGCCGAGCGCGATCGCCCACGCCTGCTCGCCGCTCTGCACGACATCCGCCGTGTCGACAATCGTCGATTCCGCCCGGGACGCACGCACCGCCTCGGTGGTCCGGCCGGTGCCGGTCTCTCCGACGATGAGAAGCGGCCAGTCCTCGACCATGGGGGATTCGAGTTTCCGATCCGTTCTCGCCGTGACGAATTCGACCAGCACACCGTTGCCGCCGTCGACGGGCGTGCAGGTGACGTCGACGTCGCGCCCGGATTCGAGCGTCAGGCGATGGGTGGCGGCCGACGTGCGGGCTGCGTCGGCGGCAGCGCGGACCGTGGCATGATCGGCGGGGTCGAGGAGCGCCAGCGCAGCAGGCGTGGCAAGGACCATGCCCCCGCCCACGACCATCACCGAGCGGTCCTTCCGCCGAGTCGCGGCATGAAACTCGGCCAGCAGTTTCCGTTGCGTAACAGGAGTATCGAGCGCCATGCGCTCCTCGATGTCCCGGACCACCCGGCGGGCGATCGGGGCGAAGTACCGGTGGTCCTCGCCTGCCCCGCCTCCGACATCGAGGACACCTGCGAGTTTTCGCGTGATCGGATGCATGATCGGGTGACCGAAGCAGCTGAATTCGTGGAACGCGGACATGAAGTGCTCGGCGCCGTGAACGAGTAGTGGTTGCCGGGACTCCAGGACGGTCCCGACCGCGTTGGTTCCCACCTCGTCCTCGGCCAGCCGGATGCCGCGCTCGATGCCCATCCAGTCGAGTGCATGTCGAGCAGTCGGATGGGTGTGCCGGACAGCCAGTATCCGGGCGTCGTGGTCGGCGAGGACGAATGCCAGTGGTGCACCGTCGAACTCGAGGCAGGCGCGATCCAGCACGGGCGTTGCGGCGCGTTCGAGACACCCGTCCGATGCGACGTCGATTCTCTCCAGCTTCGGCGCCGCATCGCTGTCGAGGCCCCACAATTGCGAACGCATCCATGACGACGCGATCTCCGGTCGAGCGTCGACCGTGGAACGTGCTGACGTACCGGGCACTCCGACATCACCTTTCGGCCAGCTGTGATGGCGGGGACCCGCATCACATGTGAGCGAGAACACAATATAATATATGCCAGCTTGGAGGCAAGGGTCGGGCGAGGCGAGATGCACAGACGCCGGGCCCCGACCGTGTGCAGTCGGGGCCCGGTGTCGTCAGGCCGTCACAGATCGTCGGGCGACTGGGCCGGTGAACGGTAGCGGTCGGCTTCCGGCCCCTCGGTCTGCGGCGCGAAGTTCACGCCGGGGAGCAGGAGGTGCCCCGCGTCGACCGGCAGGGCGACACCGGTGATGTGCTCGGCGTAGTCGGACAGCAGCCAGCATGCGGCATTGCTGGTGGCGTTCGGCGGAAGCGCGGGCCTGCCGGCCAGCGGCGCATAACCGTACGTGGCGGCTATCGCCACATCGCGATTCGCCGTCTCGCCGGGGGCGACGAACAGCTGGTGGCCCATCGGGTTGTCCCAGATCTTCGCGTCCACCGCACCGGGGCAGACGGCATTGCATCGCACGTTGTAGTCCGCGATTTCCAGGGCGGTGTTCTTCATCAGGCCCAGGACGCCGTGCTTGGCGGTGATGTAGTGGGTGTAGCCGGCGGTAGCCTCGAGGCCGCCCACCGACGCGATACAGACGATCGCACCGCCACGTTGCTCGACGAGATGCGGCGCGGTGGCCTTGATGGTCCGGAACGTTCCGCCGAGCACCACATCGGTGACCGTCGTCCACATCTGTTCGGTGATCTCCCAGGACTTCGGCCCGAGGTCCCACAGTCCGGCGTTGGCGATGACCGCGTCGAGCCGGCCGAAGGTGTCGAGCCCGAGCGCGACCGCCGCATCGAGCGCGGCCTGATCACGGACGTCGGCAATGGCGCTGACCGCACGCCGGCCGGTCTGTTCGACGAGCGCCTGCGTCTTGGCCAGATCGTCCTTGCTCGCCAGTTCGTAGCGTATTCCGTCGACGGGCGAGCAGATGTCGGTGATGATGACATCGGCGCCCTCCTTCGCTGCGGTCACCGCGTGCGCTCGACCCTGCCCGCGTGCGGCGCCGGTGATGAAGACGACTTTGCCGTCCAGTAGACCCATGTCGATGTCCTTTCCACATTTCATTCGGTAGTGCGGGGTAGGGGGGAGTCATGCAGGACCGACGGATGCGAACACTCCGGTGACTGCACCCGGTAGGTGAACACCTTCGCGATGCCGGTCGTCGCCGGGCACGGGAGTCAGGGCGCCGTCGGGTGTGCGATCGCGGAATTCCTGGAGCGTTGCCGAGACAATCTGCGCGACATACGCGAACCGGCCATTCGGCCGCATATCCCTGCGGGATCGCCGACCGTCATGACGGTCGTACGTATTTGCGCTCGCAGCCAATTCCTCGAGTCGTCAATGCAGCCTCCGTGGTTTCTCGATTTCGGCGAGTTCGTCACTCCGAACGTAGGCCGGGAAGCCGGGGTGACAGTGTCCAACTATCTGGACACTGCGCCAGACGGACAACTGAACGAGGGTCGCACCGTGCTGAAGAAAGTTTCGGCACAGGATAATTACGGACTGATGCTCGAGATGATTTCGAGCCTGGGGCGGGGAGATGCTGCTGACCGTGTTGTGGAAGCTGGCCGCGCCC
>NZ_JBHUSF010000251.1:0-13480 GCF_042673295.1 Rhodococcus sp. NPDC057014 | reverse complement strand
CCGCACGCCTCCCGCACTCACACCCTCGTCCGGCGCCGCGGGGGTCCCACCGGACCCGGGCGGCTCGACTCGTCTACGGTGTCAGCGCCAGCTGGGCAGCCACAGTTGATGCTGCCACGTCTCCGGGGTGATCGGGACGGCCGTGAGGATCGGCCACAACCAGATGAAGTTGGCGACCACGAGCCCCACATAGAGGCAGACGGCGAGCAGGCCGGTGGTGCGGCGCTCGAACGACGCCCGCGCGCTTCCGAGGACGTCGCCCAGCACGAGCGCGATTCCCATCACCATGAACGGTGCGAGCGCCACCGCGTAGAAGTAGTACATCTGGCGGTCCAGGGTGGTCAGCCACGGCAGGAACGCGGCGCCGTAGCCGGTGAGGACGGTGGCGTACCGCCAGTCCTTCCGCACCACGGACCGCCACAGAGCCCACCCGAGCATCGGCAGTGCCAGCCACCACATGGCGGGCGTCCCGATGAGCATGACGGCCTTGACGCAACTCGACGCCCCGCAGCCGGTGACGTGATCGCCCTCGGCGAAGTAGTACAGCATCGGGCGCAGACCCATCGGCCACGTCCACGGTTTCGACTCCCACGGATGGTGATTGCCCGCCGAGTTGGTGAGGCCCGCGTGGAACTGGAGGACGTTGCCGCTGTAATACCACAGCGACCGCAGCGCTGCCGGCACGAACGACCACGGGCCGCCCGTTCCGATCTCGTTGCCCACGGCATGCCGGTCCACACCGGTCTCGCTGGCGAACCACGCCCAGTAGCTGGCGAGGTACACGAACAGCGGAACGACGACGAGCGCGTACAGCGCGGGACCGACATCGCGGACGCCGGCGCCGAACCACGGGCGGCGAACCCCGTAGGCGCGCCGGGCAGCCACATCGAAGGCGACGCTGAGCAACCCGAAGAACACGATGAAGTAGACGCCCGACCATTTGGTGCCGCACGCCAGGCCCAGCATGATCCCGGCGCCGAACCGCCACCAGCGCACACCGAGCCGCGGACCCCACTCGCTGTCGCCGATCCGGCCCTCGGCGTACACCCGGGCCATCCGCTCGCGGACCTGGTCGCGGTCCACGATCAGGCAGCCGAGCGCGGCCACCGCGAACAGCGCCAGGAAGATGTCGAGCATGCCGAGCCGGGACGAGACGAATGTCACCCCGTCCGCGACCAGCAGGATCCCGGCGAGACCGCCGAGCAGGGTGGACCGCGTGAGCCGTCGGACGATCCGGATCACCAGCAGAACCATGATCGTGCCCGCCACCGCCGACGCGAACCGCCAGCCCCAGCCGTTGTAGCCGAAGATCGCCTCGCCCATCGCGATCAGCTGTTTCCCGATCGGCGGATGCACCACCAGCCCGTATCCGGGATTGTCCTCGAGCCAGCCGCCGGTGAGCACCTGCCAGCCCTGCGGCGCGTAGTGCTTCTCGTCGAACACGGGAGTGCCCGCGTCGGTCGGGTACCCGAGCATCGTGAACCGGGTGATCGCCGCGATCGCCGTGACGAACAGGGTCACCACCCAGCCGCGGGCGCGGTCGACGGGACCGAAGTCGGGAGGCGGCACGAGCGGCGCCGGTCCGACCATGGACGGCTGTCGTGCGGAGGGCGTCGGTCGCTCGTCCGTCAGCATCGTCACGCCGCAATCGTAGGCTGTGGGTCATGACTGGTCGCCTAGTGCTCGCCGCAACACCGATGGGGGACGTGGGTGACGCCTCGCCGAGGCTGCGTACGGCGCTCGGGACGGCCGACGTCGTCGCCGCCGAGGACACCCGCCGCACCAAGGCCCTCGCCTCTGCGCTCGACGTGACGATCACCGGCAAGGTCGTGAGCTTCTACGACCAGGTCGAGACGGCCCGGCTGCCCGCACTCGTCGCCGACGTCGCGTCCGGCAAGACCGTTCTCCTCGTCACCGACGCCGGCATGCCGTCGGTCAGCGACCCCGGGTACCGGCTGGTGTCGGCGTGCGTGGCCGAGGATCTGGCGGTGACGTGCCTGCCCGGACCGTCGGCGGTGACGACGGCGCTCGCGTTGTCCGGGCTGCCCGTCGAACGGTTCTGCTTCGACGGTTTCCCGCCCCGCAAGCAGGGTCAGCGCAAGACGTGGTTGCAGGCCCTGGTCACCGAGCAACGCGCCTGCGTGTTCTTCGAAGCCCCGCACCGGCTCGCCGACTGCCTGGCGGACGCCGCCGACGTGCTCGGCGGCACCCGCCGCGCCGCCGTCTGCCGCGAGCTGACCAAGACGTACGAGGAGGTCCGCCGCGGCACCCTCGCCGAACTCGCCGAGTGGGCCGCCGAGGGCGTCCGCGGTGAGATCACCGTCGTGGTGGAGGGTGCCACCCTCGTCGCATCCGACCCCGCCGACCTCGTCGACGAGGTGGAGCGACTGGTCGCCGACGGCACCCGGCTCAAGGACGCGTGCGCGCTCGTCGCCACCACCGGCGTGTCGAAGCGGGAACTCTACGAGACGGTGCTGGCGGCCCGGAAGGACTAGGCGTCCGGCGGGCACTACCGCCGGAGGGCACGCTCCCCGGCCGCCAGCGACGCGTCGTCGGCGGCCGCCTGCCCGGCGTACCAGCCGTTGGCGTCGACGGCCCGGCCACGTGCCTTCTTGGTCCGCGGAAACAGGCGGTCGAATTCGGCGTCGACGGCCTCGGACTTGGTGGCCAGGATCGGCAGCAGATCCGCGACGGGAATCGACGCCTCGTCGGCGGCGTCGGCCGTGGCCCGGCTGTCGGCGTCACGCAACCGCTGGCCGATGCGGCTGGCGAAGCCCGCCAGGAAACCCTTCCGGAACGACGTGGTGCGCGAACCGCTGCGACTGTCGGCATCTGCGAATTGCATTGCGCGCGTAGCCTGCACCAGCAGCGAGGTGAAGAGCATGTCGACCTGCTGGAGGTCGAGGGGGGTGCCGACCACGGTCGCGATGGCGAGGGAGCTGAACCACACGGTGCGCACCCGGTTGGAGTCGCCGATCTCGGTGAGAAGGTGCACCTTCTCCTTGACGTACGGGTTTTCCAGGTGGATGCGGCGACTGTGCACCGCGGTGTTGCCCACCCCGTTCTGGGTGTGGAGGAGGGCCGCGTTGATCGCGTAGCGCGTCATCAACTCCTGCGCCTTCGCGGTGAAGATCTCCGCCTCCTCCGCGAAGTCGGTGGCCTCGGCCTTCGCGAGGAGTCCGCGAATCCTGTTGAGCACCTTCGCGTCGGCCTCCGCCTCGCCCGGCATCGCCGCGGACGGGTCGGCGACCCGGACGATCGGCCACGTCGACGGCGGGGGAGTGAGCACCGTCCAGCCGGGCAGATTCGTCCACGCCAGCGACAGGTCGGTGAGCTGGTAGACGGAGTGGTACGGGTCTTCGAACAGCAGCCCGGCGGCCAGCGCCCGAACGTCGGGACCGTCGACCGGAACCCGCGCCGCCAGGTGGGACGCGCCCGGGTACTGCTCGCCGATGGTGCGCAGTTGCTCCACCCAGTCCCGCGGCGCCCGGTGCGCGGCCCGCGTGCGCTCCGCCTCGTGCAGCACCACGGCCGCCGCCAGTGCCGCGTCGGCCGGCTCCTTCGATCTCCGCGCCAGATGCACGACGTCGGCGGGCTGCCACCCACGCTCGTACGCGGCCGACAACTCACCCATCAGGGTGTGGACTGCCGCGGCGGCCTGGGGACTCACTTCGTCGTCGAACACGCGCGCTCCGTTCCCGAATCCACCGTGATGAGATCGAATGTATGTTCTATTCGGCGTCATGCGGAGAGTGTGCACGCAGGGTCCGACAAGATGTGGACCCCGCGTGGATCAGTCCTCCACGTACCGCGGGAACACGCCCGACGGTGCGGGCAGCGGGGTGCCCGCCACGATGCGCGCCGGAAGGTCGCTGAACTGCCGCGCGTCGCTCCTCTGGCCCAGCAGGTCCAGGATCTTCTCCGCGGCGTCCGGCATCACCGGCTGCACGAGAACGCCCACGATCCGGACCACCTCGAGCGTCACGTACAGCACGGTCGCCATCCGCTCCGGGTCCGTCTTCCGCAGCACCCAGGGCTCCTGCTTGGAGAAGTACCGGTTGGTCTCGCCGAGAACCGACCAGATCGCCTCCAGTGCGAGATGCAGTGCCTGGACGTCGTACTCGGCGCGCACCCGCTCCAGCAGCGCGTCGGCCTGCGCGAGCATCGCCGTGTCGTCCTCGGTCAGCTCGCCGGGCGTCGGAACCTGCGCGTCGCAGTTCTTCGCGACCATCGACAGTGAACGCTGGGCGAGGTTGCCGAGCTCGTTCGCCAGGTCGGCGTTGATCCGGGTAACGATGGCCTCGTGGCTGTAGCTGCCGTCCTGGCCGTAGGAGATCTCGCGGAGCAGGAAGAAGCGCACGGCGTCGAGACCGTACTGCGCCACCATGGCGACCGGGTCGACGACGTTGCCGACCGACTTCGACATCTTCTCGCCCTTGTTGTAGAGGAACCCGTGCACGAAGACCCGCTTCGGCAACTCGATTCCCGCCGACATCAGGAACGCCGGCCAGTACACGGTGTGGAACCGGGTGATGTCCTTGCCGATGATGTGCAGACTCGCCGGCCAGAACTTGCCGAACTGCTCGGAGTCCGTGGCCGGGTACCCGGCACCGGTCAGATAGTTGGTGAGCGCGTCCACCCACACGTACATGACGTGTTCGGGATGATCGGGAACCGGAACGCCCCAGTCGAACGTCGTCCGAGAGATCGACAGATCCTTCAGGCCGCCCTTGACGAAGCTGACGATCTCGTTGCGCCGCGTCGCGGGCGCGATGAAGTCGGGGTACTCGTCGTAGAGAGCCAGCAGCTTGTCCTGGTACTCGGACAGCTTGAAGAAGTACGTGGACTCCTCCGTCCACTCGACCGGGGTGCCCGTCTCAGTGGACAGGCGCGAACCGTCCTCCTGCAGCGTGGTCTCGGCCTCGGTGTAGAACGCCTCGTCGCGGACCGAGTACCAGCCCGAGTACGTGTCGAGGTAGATGTCGCCGTTGTCGAGCATCTTCTGCCAGATCGCCTTGCTGGCCTCTTCGTGGTCGGCATCCGTCGTGCGGATGAACCGGTCGAAGGAGATGTTCAGCGTCTTGTCCATCGCCTCGAACACATCCGAGTTCCGCGCGGCGAGCTCGCGGACGTCGATGCCCTCCTTGGCCGCGGTCTGCTGCATCTTCAGACCGTGCTCGTCGGTTCCCGTCATGAAGAAGACGTCGAACCCGTCCAGGCGCTTGAACCGTGCGAGGGCGTCGGAGGAGATGTACTCGTAGGCGTGGCCGATGTGCGGCACGCCGTTCGGGTACGCGATCGCCGTCGTCAGATAGAAAGGTGGCCGCGAGGCGGTGGAATCAGCAGCATTCATGGTGCGACCACTCTATCTGCGCGCCGCCGTTTCGGGACGCGCAGATTCGGGATCTAGCCCGGGCCGGCGCCGTCCTCGCCGGTGACGGTGCGCGACTCGTACGCTGCGCGGGCCGACTTGTCCGTGGACCGCACCTGGTCGGGAACCATCCGCCGGACCGCGAAGTCGCGGGCGAACTGGGGAAACACGGTGACCAGCCGGACCAGCGGTCCGACGTACCACGGGATGGTCACTTCGAACCGGGGCCGCCGGATGACCGCGACCACCGCCTTCGCGACGTCGGCCGGCGACAGCAGTTTCGCTGCGCCCGTCGCCGTCCCGGCCGCGAGTTCGGTGTCCACGACCCCGGGCATGATCACCGAGATCTGCACACCCGACCCGCGCAGTTCCTCGCGGACCCCGGTCAGGTAGCCGAGAACCCCGTGCTTGGTGGCGGCGTACGTAGACTCGCCGGGCGGTGCGACCTTCGACGCCGCCGACGCCACCGTGACGATCTGGCCGCGGCCCCGCTCACGCATCGCCGGGGCTGCCAGGCGCACTCCCCGGATGACCCCGTGCAGGTTCACCGCCAGCTGCCGGTCCGTCGCGGACTCGGGTTCCTCGTCGAAGCTCCCGACCCACATGACGCCCGCATTGTTGACGAGCACGTCGAGCGCGCCCCAGTGATCCTCGACGGCCGCGAGGAAGGCCGTGAACGACCCGGTGTCGGTGACATCCAGTTCGAGGCCCTCCACCGTCCCGCCCGCCCGGCCGAGTTCGTCCGCCGTGCGCCGGGCCGCGGCGCCGGCGACGTCGCCGATCGCGACCCGCGCGCCTGCGACCGCCAGCTGTCGGGCGATTTCCTTCCCGATTCCCCTCGCACCGCCGGTCACCGCGATCACGCGGCCGTTCATCGAGCTCGAAGTCATGGACACGGCTCCCTCCCCGTCGGGTGAAAAGTACCGCATGTGACACGTGCGGCGGCGGCGTCGACAATGTCCGCATGAGCAAAGACCGTCCCGCCCCGGAAGCCCCTACGCCGCTGTTCCCGCTCGTCGACTCGCACACCCACCTCGACGCGTGCGGGGCGTCGGACGCGGCGAGTGTCACGGCGATCGTCGACCGGGCGGCCGCGGTCGGGGTGGAGCGGGTGGTCACGGTGGCCGACGACCTGGCGGCCGCGCAGTTCGCCGTCGACGCCGCGCACTGGGATCCCCGCGTCTATGCGGCCGTCGCGATCCACCCGACCCGGGCGAACGTGCTCGACGACGCGACCAGGGCGGAGATCGAGCGGCTCGCCGGTGATCCCCGGGTGGTCGCGGTGGGGGAGACGGGACTCGACTTCTACTGGCCCGGGAAACTCGACGGCTGCGCCACCGTCGTCGAGCAGACCGAGGGCTTCCGCTGGCACATCGACCTCGCGAAGCGGCTCGGCAAGACGCTGATGATCCACAACCGGGAGGCCGACCAGGCGCTGCTGCAGGTGCTGCGGGAGGAGGGGGCGCCGGAGACGGTGATCTTCCACTGCTTCTCCTCGGACGCCGAGATGGCGCGCGAATGTATCGACGCCGGTTACGTCCTCAGCTTCTCCGGCACCGTCAGCTTCACGAACGCGAAGGCGCTGCGGGAGGCGGCGCCGCTGGTGCCGTCGGATCAGCTGATCGTCGAGACGGATGCGCCGTTCCTCACCCCGCACCCGTTCCGAGGCGCTCCCAACGAGCCGTACTGCCTGCCCTACACGGTCCGGGCGCTCGCGGAGATCCGCGGCGAGGACCCGGACGACCTGGCGAAGGCGTCCACCGCGACCGCCGAGCGCGTGTACGGCCTCCGGCCCGTGAGTGGGTAGCGAGTCCCTGGACTCGTCGGGCGCGCACGGGGCCGCAGGCCTTAAGTTGAAGTTTCAACTTAGAGAACTTAGGATCGTTGCCTGTTCAACCAATGGTCGTCCCGGTCGCGCGGGGACACCTCGATGAAAGGCGCATCCATGAACAACCCCGCAGTCCGAAGCCTGGGCATCCTCGTCGCCCGCGTGGGCATCGGCGTGATCTTCCTGGCTCACGGCTGGCAGAAGGCGTTCACCAACGGCCACGCCGGCCAGACCGCCGGCTTCGAGGCCATGGGAGTTCCGCTCCCCGGCGTCTCGGCGTTCGTCGTGACCTGGCTCGAGGTCATCGGCGGCCTCGCGCTCATCGTCGGCGCGGCAGTCCCGGTCTTCGGCGTCCTGCTGTTCCTCGACATGGTCGGCGCATTCTTCATCGCGCACATCGACAAGGGCATCTTCGCGAGCGAGGGCGGCTATGAACTGGTGCTGGCGCTCGGCGTCGGATCGCTGCTGCTCGCCGTCGTCGGATCGGGCCGCTTCGGTGTCGATGGACTGCTCGGCGACAAGCTGCCGTGGGCCGCGAAGGAACCCGCCACCGTCTGACCCCCAGGTGAGTGGCGAAGTGTGCCCCGGCACGCTTCGCCACTCACGTGTCAGAGGACCTTGTTCAGGAAGTCCTGGGTGCGGGACTGCTGCGGGTCGCCGAAGATCTGCTCCGGAGTTCCCTCCTCCACCACGTACCCGTCGGCCATGAAGATCACCCGGTCGGACACCTCGCGGGCGAAGCCCATCTCGTGCGTGACCACGACCATCGTCATGCCGCCCTTCGCGAGGTCGCGCAGAACCTGCAGCACCTCGCCCACCATCTCGGGGTCCAGCGCGCTGGTGGCCTCGTCGAACAACATGATGTCCGGGCTCATCGCCAGGGCCCGTGCGATCGCGACGCGCTGCTTCTGCCCACCCGACAGATTCGCCGGCTTCGCGTCCGCCTTCTCCGCCAGCCCGACCTGCTCGAGCAACCGCACGGCCGTCGCCCTCGCCTCCTCCTTGGAGGCCCGCTTGGTCTGCACGGGTGCGAGCATCACGTTCTCGATGGCCGTCATGTGCGGGAACAGGTTGAAGTGCTGGAACACCATCCCGATGTGCTGGCGCACCCGGTCGATGTCGATCTTGGGGTTGCTCACGTCGAAGCCGTCGACGACGACGTTGCCGCCGGTGATGTCCTCGAGCCGGTTGAGGCAGCGCAGGAACGTGCTCTTGCCGGACCCGGAGGGCCCGATCACGCACACCACCTCGCCGCTCGCGATGTCGACGTCGATGCCCTTGAGCACCTCGTTGTCGCCGAACGACTTCTTCAGGCCCTTCACCCGGATCTTCGGGTCGGCGGCCTCGGCCTTGTTCTCCGTCGCCGGTGTCTCGGTCACTTGTTGATCCTCTTCTCGAGCCGGTTCGACAGCTTCGTCAGCGCCATGATGATGATGAAATACATCGCGCCGATGATCAGCCACATGTTGAAGGACTGGAAGTTGCGGGCGATGATGATCCGCCCCGTCTGAGTGAGCTCGGCGAGCCCGATCACGGACAGGATCGACGTGTCCTTCAGTGTGATCACGAACTGGTTGATGTACGACGGGATCATCGTCCGCACGGCCTGCGGCATCACGACCTTCTGCATCGACTTCAGGTAGCTGATGCCGAGACTCCGGGACGCTTCCATCTGACCCTTGTCGACGGACAGGATGCCGCCGCGCACGATCTCGGCCATGTAGGCGCCTGCGTTGAGGCTCAGCGTGATGATGCCCGCGGTGAACGCCGACATCTGGAAGTCCAGTGCCGCCGGGATGCCGAAGTAGATGAAGAAGGCCTGCACCAGCAGTGGGGTGCCGCGGAACACGTCCACGTACGTGGTGCCGATGCCGCGCAGGACGATGTTGGTCGACACCCGGAACAGGCCGAAGATCGCGCCGAGCACGAGCGCGATGGCGATCGAGACCACGGTCAGCACGATCGTCAGCCACAGCCCCTCGAGCAGCAGCGGGTAGGTGCTCTTGATCAGGCCGAGGATCGAATTGTCGTCGTCGGAGGCGTCGGCGTTGAGGTAGGTGTCGAGGATCTCGTCGTACTCGCCGCTCGCCTTCACGTTGGCGAGACCGGTGTTGAACTCCTGGAGGAGCTGCGCGTTCTGGCCCTTCGCGACGGCGAACCCGTAGCTGGCGCCGGGGACCTTGTCGGTGACGGTCTTGAACCCGTTGCCCTGCTTGATGCCGTACGCGAGGACGGGGTAATCCTCGAACACGGCCACCGAGTTACCCGTGCGGACCTCGTCGAACATGCTCGACGAGTCGGCGAAGTATTTGGTGGTGAAACCGTACTGGTCCTTGATGGACTCCGCGTACGTGGCGCCCTCGGTGCCGTTCTTGACGGCGACGGACTTGCCGCGCAGGTCTTCGTACGACGTGATCGAGTCGTCGGACTCGAGCACGCCCATCTGCACACCCGATTCGAAGTACGGGTCGGAGAAGTCGAACGTCGCCTTGCGGGCGTCGGTGATCGACATGCCGGCGATCATGCCGTTGGCCTGGCCGCCCGTGACCGCCTGCAGTGCGGCGTCGAATCCGACGGCGTTGACCCGGTAGGTGAATCCCTGGTCCTCGGCGATGGCGGCGAGAAGGTCCATATCGATGCCGACGAGCTTGCCGCTCTCGTCCTGGAACTCGAACGGGGCGAACGTGATGTCGGTGGCGATGGTGTAGTCGTTGCCCGGAGCGGGCTGCTGCGCGCCGGCGACACCGGGCGCGACGAGCGTGACGAGCAGCGTCAGCGCGGCGATCACCGCGGGCACTCTCGGACGTCTGACGAGTCTCAGAAGTCGATCGGATCTGCTGCGCACGGAACCCCAGCTTTCTTGTCGGTAATGCCCGGTCGCTTCCGGGCTTCTTGGTGCATGTCGCAAGATACTGCGTTTCGAGGGTGGTCCGGACCAGAAGCGATTGATCACGGCAAAGCGAAAACTGTCCCCGATCTCAACCTTTTCGTGATCTAGGACGCAGGTCGTAGCGGCAAAGTTGCCAGACCATCGCCGATTCGTTACCGTACCGTGATCAAACGTCCGCCAGCCTTGGGATCTCACGTGTCGCCTTTCGCCAGAATCAACACCGCCAAATCGCCCCTTCTCTATGTCGTCGTCGCGGCACTGCTCGCGACGCTCGTCGTGGGCGGAGCGTTGGCAGTGGCGCGGCACAAGACCGTCACGCTCGACGTCGACGGCGAGACCATGTCGCTCGGCACGATGGCGTCCGACGTCAGCGGTGCGCTCGACGACGCCGGATACACCGTCAGCGAGCGTGACGCAGTCGCTCCCGCGGCCGACGCATCGCTCTCCGACGGCGACACCGTCGTGTTGCGGCGGGCCCGCGAGATCGACCTCACCGTCGACGGTCAGCCCAAGACGGTGTGGACCACCGCGCTCACCGTCGACGACGCGCTGAAGCAGTTCGAACTCGCCGACGACGTCCACGTCTCGGCATCCCGCTCCGAGCGCCTGCCGCTCGAGGGCACGTCGCTCGAGGTCGTCAACGCCAAGCTCGTCAAGGTCGCCGACGGCGGCGCACCGCTCACCGACGTCCGCCTCGCCGCCCCCACCGTCGGCGAACTCCTCGCCGCCAACGGCGCCCCGCTCGAGCAGGCCGACACCGTCGTCCCGCCCGCCGACGCCCCCGTCGTCGAAGGCGCCGAGATCCACGTGACCCGCGACCGCACCGAGACCCGCACCGAGACGCTGCCCATCGCGCCTCCCGAGAACCGCGTCGACGATCCCGCGCTCGACAAGGGCAAGACCGTCGTCGAGAACTCCGGCGTTCCCGGCGAGCGCACCGTCACCGCCTCCGTGAAGACGGTCAACGGTGTGGAGGCCGGACGCCAGGAGCTCAGCTCGCAGGTGCTCCGCGAGCCCGCACCCGCGCTCGTCAAGGTCGGTGTGAAGGAACTCGCCATCTCCAACGCCGCCACCTGGGACTCGATCGCGCACTGCGAGGCCACCGGCAACTGGGCCATCAACACCGGCAACGGATTCTTCGGCGGACTGCAATTCACCCAGAGCACCTGGGAGGCGTTCGGCGGAACCCAGTACGCCGCCCGCGCCGACCTCGCGTCCCGCGAACAGCAGATCTCCGTCGCCGAGAAGGTCCAGGCGGCACAGGGCTGGGGCGCCTGGCCCGCCTGCACCAGCAAGCTCGGACTCCGCTGACGATCGGAAGTAAAGGAACACGATGTCGCCCTTCGCGAAGATCAACTCGGCTCGCTCGCCGCTGCTCTACACCGTGGTGGCCCTGCTTCTCGCCACGCTGATCGCCGGCGGAGTGATGGCCGTGGTCCGGCACAAGAACGTCACCCTCGACGTGGACGGCGAGACGATCTCGCTGAGCACGATGACCACGAGCGTCGACGCGGCTCTGGCCGACGCCGGGTACTCGGTCAGCGACCGCGACGTCGTCGCACCCGACCGTGACGCGTCGCTGTCCGACGGCGACACCGTGGTGTTGCGCCGCGCGCGTGAGGTGTCGCTGACGGTCGACGGTCAGCCCAAGACGGTGTGGACCACCGCGCTCACCGTCGAGGACGCGCTGAAGCAGTTCGAACTCGGCGACGACGTGCACGTGTCCGCGTCCCGTTCGCAGCGACTCCCGCTCGACGGCGCCGCGCTCGACGTGCTCAACCCGCTCGTCGTCAAGCTCACCGACGGTGCGCTGCCGGTCACCGACGTGCGCATGGCCGCGCCCACGGTCGGGGATTTCCTGGCCGCACACGGCGCGCCGCTCGAGCAGGCCGACACCGTCGTCCCGGCGGCGGACACTCCGCTGACCGAGGGCATGAACGTGACGGTCACCCGCGACCGCACCGAGACGAAGGTCGAGACGCTGCCGCTGGCTCCCGAGGAGCAGCGCGTCGAGGACCCGACGATGAACATGAGCCGCACCGTGGTCGAGAGCCCGGGACTGCCCGGCGTCCAGGACGTGACGTTCGCGGTCAACACCGTCAACGGCGAGGAAGTCGGACGCAACCAGGTGTCGGCGACGGTCACCACTCCCGCTCAGCCGAAGGTGATCCGCGTCGGCGCGAAGCCGGGCACCGAGGTGCCGCCCGTCGAGAACGGTTCGGTCTGGGACGCTCTCGCGCAGTGCGAGGCCACCGGCAACTGGGCCATCAACACGGGCAACGGATTCTTCGGCGGCGTCCAGTTCGACCAGAACACGTGGGAGCGTCAGGGCGGCCTCAAGTACGCACCGCGTGCCGACCTCGCCACCCGTGAGGAGCAGATCGCGGTCGCGTCGAAGACGCAGAAGACGCAGGGCTGGGGAGCGTGGCCGACGTGCTCGGGCAGGCTCGGCGTGCGTTAAAGTTCGCCTGGTGTCCGAAGCCGAAGTACCCCCCGCCGCTCGAGGTCAGGCCGCACTGCTCGGCCCCGCCGAGGTGCGGGCACTCGCCGAGGAGTTCGGCGTGCGCCCCACCAAGCAGTTGGGGCAGAACTTCGTGCACGACGCCAACACGGTCCGGCGCATCGTCGCGACCGCCGGCGTGGGGCGTGACGACACCGTCCTCGAGGTCGGCCCCGGGCTCGGTTCGCTGACGTTGGCGCTGCTCGACGTCGTCGACAAGGTGATCGCCGTCGAGATCGACCCCAACCTCGCGGCGCGACTCCCGGTCACCGTCGCCGACCGCGCCCCCGAACTCGCGGACCGGCTGACCGTGGTCGGCGCGGATGCGATGCGGGTGAAGCCTTCCGAGATTCCCGGCGCACCCACCGCTCTCGTCGCGAACCTGCCCTACAACGTGGCGGTGCCCGTGCTGCTGCACCTGTTCTCCGAACTGCCCAGTCTGCGAACCGCTCTGGTGATGGTGCAGGCCGAGGTGGCGGACCGCCTGGCGGCGTCCCCGGGCAGCAAGATCTACGGCGTGCCCAGTGTGAAGGCCAATTTCTTCGGCGCCGTTCGCCGTGCCGGCGCGGTCGGGCGTGCGGTGTTCTGGCCCGTCCCGAAGGTCGAGTCGGGTCTCGTCCGCATCGACCGGTACGCCGAACCGCCGTGGCCCGTCGACGACGAGCACCGTCGCCGCGTGTTCGCGGTCATCGATGCGGCTTTCGCTCAGCGCCGCAAGACTTTACGGGCCGCACTCGGCGGATGGGCGGGTTCGCCCGTGGAGGCGGAGCGGCGTCTGCGTGAGGCCGGGATCGAACCGTCCACCCGCGGCGAGACCCTCGACGCCGCGGCCTTCGTGCGTCTTGCCGCCACCCACCCGTGAGTACTTGTTAACCGCGGGCGGTTAACAAG
>NZ_JBHUSF010000250.1:9865-13484 GCF_042673295.1 Rhodococcus sp. NPDC057014 | reverse complement strand
GGTGCGACCTGCGGTGCGGGAGCGGGTGCTGCCGGAGCGGCGGGTGCGGGCGGCAGGAGCGGGTTCACGGCGTCGGCCGAGCCGCTCGGAATCAGGGACGCGATCTCCGGGGGAAGGAAATCGAAGATCGTCGCCGCCTGCGCGGACGGTGCGGCCGCCATCGAGATGGCGGCACAGCCGAGGATGCCGAGAACTAGCCGTCGAGCCTTCATATTTACCTCGTTCAGGGGTGGGGCAGGGCTGTCACGGAATGGTCGAGAAATGCCGCGACGGCCAATCCATTCGGTGTAGCGGGAATAGTAGCCAACGCATAGCGAGCTGCGAAAGTCGTTGAGGTGCAATGCACCTCTGTGTCATTCATTCGAATGACACAACCCTCGACCTGTACTTGAACAGAAAACTACCGAGAAATTCAGGTGAGTACGATTATGTGCCGCAGATTTCCGTGTCGTCGATCAGAACGGTGAGAAACGCGCACTATAGTCGCTCTGTGCTGTCATCTGCCTCCTCGACCATGACCCGGCCGGTGCGATTGCCGACAGGGCACCGCTGGGTTGTCGTGGACGTCGAGACCTCCGGTCTTCGTTCGTCCACGCACAGAGTGCTCAGCGTCGCGGCGTTGGCCCTGCGTGAAGACGGTTCGGTAGAGCGAGAATTGGTGACTCTGCTCAACCCGGGCTGCGACCCGGGGCCGGTCCATATCCACAATCTCACGCCACAGCGACTAGCCGGGGCACCTCGCTTCGAAGAGGTCGCGAAAGATCTGCTGGAGCTTCTCGACGGTCGGACGCTGGTTGCACACAACGCGTCGTTCGACTACGGCTTCCTCGACGCCGAGATACGGCGAGCGGGGATGAATATGCCGACGCGGCAGAGGCTCTGCACCCTTGCCCTGTCGCGCCGTCTCGAGATCGACGTCCCCAACCACAAGTTGTCCACTCTGGCCGCCCACTGGAAGGTTCGTCAGAACCGGGCTCACGACGCCTACGACGACGCCCTCGTGCTGACTGAGGTCTTCGCACACAGCGCCTCGCTGGCCGAGTCCCTCCGGCTTCCTCTGCCCGTTGTCGGCTGCGCCGACCGTCGGGCGGTGTATCCGGATCGGGTTCCGCGGGTGGAGACTCCGTGGCGGAACCCGGGTCGGCTCGATCTCGGGGCCGGACTGGTCCAGGGCATGAAACTGGTCATCAGTGGCAGCACGGATGTACCCCGCCTCGCGCTCGCCGCACGTCTGACCGCCGCCGGCCTCGACGTCATGAATTCGATCAGCCGTCAGACGAGCGTCGTCGTCTGCAACGATCCGCACTCGTCGAGTGCAAAGGTACGTCGCGCGCTGGCGGACGGGATTCCTGTCCTGACCGAGCGGCAGCTCGACGAGATGTTGCAGCACGTGACACCGGGTGAGCCGAAGGTGGCCGCGACACCGTCCGAAGTTCAGCAGTCTCGATCTGCGACAGGCGTCGCCGCCAAGAAGCCTTGGCACGGAAGGAGGGTGCTCATCGTCGGTGGCTCGCATTCGGACTCCGTGCTGATGCGCTCCCGCATCGTGCAACTGGGTGCCAAGCCGTCGGTCAATCTCTCCGCAGGAGTTACCGACGTCCTCCTTCTCGACGGTGGCGAACTCGATCCCCGCATGGACCGAGTCTCGGCACGTCAGCTGCCGCTGCTCACCGCCACCGATGTGAACACCGCGCTCGACCCGGCGGCACCACGCCAACAGGTGCCGTCAGTCGAGGCGGTGGCGTCCCTCGAACCGATCCGACCGCAATGGGTTGCGCCGTTGCTTGCTCGCGGAGAGGTGATCGACCTGCCGCCGCAGGCGACGTCGTTGACGGTCAACGCGTCGTGGCGCGCCCACACCGAGGACGACGCGTTCGACGTGGATGTGGTTGCGCTTCTTCTCGGCGACGACGGCCGGGTCGGTTGCGACGAGGACTTCCTCTTCTACAACTCGCCGACGAGTTCGGACGGCACTGTGGAATTATCCTGCGACGGCAGCAGCGAGCAAGGCGTGCGGATCGACCTGGCTGCCCTGCACTCCGACTACCAGTGCGTGTCCGTATCCGCGGCGATCGGCGGCGATCGCACCTTCGGCGAACTCGGTCCGATCTCGGTGACAGTGGACGCTCCCGACCGCACAATCGCATCATTCGTGCTGGACGCCGGCACGACCGAACGGACGATGCATTTCGCCGAGATCTACCGACGCGCCGGGCGGTGGCGCCTCCGAGCGGTGGGTCAGGGGTACGAATACGATCTCGCCACGCTCGCCACCGAGTACGGGGTGACAGTCGACGACTGAGGATCCTCACCGATCGGAACGGACCTCGACAGGTGCCGGGGGAGTCCGCCGGATTTGCACGTCGGGGAAGGTGGGGATCTCGAATCGGGTGTGGGTGAAGGGTTCGGTGCAGACGCGCTGGGCGTGTGCGGCGATCTCGCCGAGGGTGGTCACCCACATTCCGGCCATTGCCGTGACGTTCTCGACGAGTCGTTCGAGTGCTGCTGCTTTGGAGGGCCGTCCGGAGATGAACGGGTGGTTCGTGAGGACGAAGCACCCACCGTCGGTGTGCTGGGCCTCCGCCTCCAGGGTCCACATCTCGAGGACCTTGGCGGGACTTTCGATGACGCCGCTGCCGGTGACACCCGGGTAGAACGCGTACTGTTCCCAGTCGTCGAGTGCCCAGTCGACGGGAATCTCGATCAGGGTTCGCCCCGATTCCGGGCTGGTCGCCATCAGGTAGGGTGCGTCGCCGTCGAGCAGGCTGGAGTCGTAGACGAAACCTCGTTCGGCGAGGAGTTCGGGTGTGTGCCAGTTCATTTCCCACCAGGGTGCGCGATAGCCGACGAGACGGATGCCTGCGACCTCTTCGAGCGCGTCGAGCCCTCGGTCGAGGTAGCGCGCCTCGGTGGCGGCGTCGAGGCCTTTCATGGGTTCGTGCAGATATCCGTGGTGCCCGATCTCGTGGCCGCCGTCGATGATGGCGCGAACCGTGTCGGGGTAGCACTCGGCGGTGAATCCCGGCACGAAGAATGTCGCGCGCACGCCCTGGCGCTCGAGCAGTCGCAGAATGCGGGGGACTCCGACGCGAGGGCCGTAGGACTGGTGGCTCATCAGCGACATTCGGTTCGCCGAGGTGGGATCGTGGGCGAGGACGCAGGATTCGGCATCGACGTCGAAGGTGAAGGCGGCGGCTGCGGTGTGGCCCTGCGGCCATGTGAAGTCGTTGTTCACGAGTGCTCCTGGTGTTAGGGGGTCAGTTGCCGGTGAGGACATCGGGGGAGTCGGTGGTCGCGGCCGATCGTGTCGGGGATTGACCGGTGATGCGGTAGGGGCGGTGCGCGCGGGGGCCGAGGACTGAATAGAGGGTGGCGGCGACTCCGCCACCTGCCAGCCAGGACAGGTCGAGCCCGCCGAGGGCGCGTGCCGCGAAGCCCTGTGTGAGGCTCGTGGCGCCGTACATGAACAGCCACGTCGCGGCGATCCCGGCGACGAAGCATCCCATCGTGGTCCAGTTGACGTCGGGCAGTCGGCGAGATCCGATCGGGTCGAAGAGCCGGCGGGCGTCGATCTGTCGTTTCTCGACCCGGAAGTAGTGGACGAGCATGATGCCTGCCC
>NZ_JBHUSF010000250.1:0-9855 GCF_042673295.1 Rhodococcus sp. NPDC057014 | reverse complement strand
GCCACGTCTCCAGCACGGTGGCCAGGCTGGATTGGAAGATGAAGAAGACGACCACGACGAGGGCGAACATGCCGACCAGCAGGTTCAGCTTCCGGCGGTGCGCCTTGATGTCGAGGGCTTGTGCGGCGACCGAGAACGTGTAGATGTTGAGGATGTTGGTGGCGATCGGCCCGTGAATGACGAGGAACAGCACCGGCAGCGCCAGCGCGCCGAAGTTCGACACGATCAGTTCGCCCGGATCCACGGAACCGTTGGTCGTGGCGAGGCTCGCGCCGAGCACTCCGAGCCACACCACGGGAACGAACTGGCCGAGCGTGCTGGTGAGATAGAGCTTGCGCCGCGACACCGTCCGGCTCACGAACCGTGAGTAGTCGCAGGCGTAGGTGAACCACGTGATTCCCCAGCCGATTCCGATCACGGTCATCACCGTCGACATGGCCGCGATCCGGGCGCCGCCCTGCAGGACTTCACCGGTGGGCCCGGCGTACGACCAGTCGATGTCGAGGTGGAACCAGGCGACGACGGACATCAGAACCAGTACCGCCAGCGTCGGGGGAACCGTCCACCGCTCGAAGGCGGCGATGACGCGGTACCCGAACCACGCGATGGTCACCTGGATCGTCATGATGACCGCGCCGACGAGGATCTTCGCCGCCAGGTTCCGCTCGTGCGGGTCGACGAGATCCAGTTTGCCGAGCAGTGCCATGACCAGGTCGAGGACGATCCAGGTGTTCACGGCGCACCACCCGACCGCCAGGCAGGCCTGGATCGCGGCCGGCAGATACGCGCCGCGCCGGCCGAACGCCGCCCGCGACAACACCATGCCGGTGACGCCGGTACGCTGGCCGATGAGAACGAAAACGCCGAAAAGTGCCATACCGACGATGTTTCCGGCGACAAGAACGATGAGCGTGTCGCGGAGACCGAGTCCGAGGCCGATGCCGAGAGCGCCGAGAACCCAGTTGATGGGCGCGATATTCGCCCCCGCCCAGATCCAGAACTGGCCGGAGACGCGCGTCGTGCGTGCTTCCTCGGGGATGGGCTGCAGTACTTCTTCGAAGTCGTGGACGTGCGGACTGTCGGTGGGAATGTTCTTGACCATCGGACTCCCTTGGTGAGGCCATGTGGACTTCCCATCTTCCGGTGCGTGACCCACATCACATCATTTACACTTTGCCAATAAGATCGGGTCGTCAACGAACGGAATGTCATGTCACTGTCGTTAGCCGACGTCCTCGCACACCCGAGCCTGGCTGCCGGACGCCCCCTCGTTCGCGTTGGCGCCCAGCTGCTGACGCAACCGGTGCGCTGGGTGCATTCGAGTGAGGTCATCGACATCGCGCACCTTCTTCGCGGCGGCGAGTTGCTGCTGACCGCCGGTTTCGCGCTCGCATCCGCCGATCCGGACCGGCTGCGGCGGTACGTGCGTGAATTGTCGGCTCGCCGCGTCGCCGGAGTGGCCATCGAGACCGGGACGCAACTGCCGCAGATCCCCACGGAACTGGTCGAGGAGGCGTCGGTGGCGGGGTTGCCGGTGGTGGAATTGCGAGGGGTCGTGCCGTTCGTCGAGGTGGCCGAGGCGATCAACGGCCTGCTGGTCAACGAATCGGTGCAGCGACTGCGTCGTGGTGACACCGTTGCGCACGCGTTGTCGAAGGAACTGGCGCGCGGCGGCGGTCCGGACGAGTTGCTTGCGGTGCTCGCGCGACTTCTGCCCGGCGACGTGACCCTGTTCGACGCGGCCGGCGACGTGATCGCGGCCCTCGGGAACGAGATCGCCTCTCCCGCTGCAGATTCGGGGCTGTTCTCGGTACCGGTGGCGGTTCACGGTGTAAGTGTCGCGACGCTCGTGGTGTCTCCGGACGACCCGGCCGATCATGTCACCGCGGAGGCCATCGTCGAGCGAGCGCCGGCAGCGCTGGCGATCTCGCTCCTGCGATCCTTTCCGCCGTCGGCCGCGGTCCGCGCCGCGCAGGCGTTGCTGCGGATCGCCGGCCAGCCGAATCCTGCGCCCGAGCGTGTCCTTGCGGCGGCCCGCGCGGCGGGACTGGCCGACGGCGTGTCGTACGTCGGGGTCGTCGGCCGTTCGCTCGACGGGTCGGTGGCTCTCGCCGCTGTCGACGCGGCGCTGCATCGGTACTCGGCCGGAACGGTGTCGTCCGTGGCCGGTGACGAGGTGCGCGCGATCATCGTTGTCCGGGCCGACGACCGGTCCGGGTCGTGTACTGCTCTGGTCGAGTCGTTGCGCACGGCGTCCGGGGCGGAGCAGGCCCGGGTGGCGGTGGGGCCGGTGGTCGCCGGTCTGACCGGATTGCCTTGGACGCTGGCGGAGGCGCGGTTCGTGCTCGACCTCGCGGGCGATCTGGGCATCGCCGACACCGTGGTGGTCGCCGCGGACCTCGTTCTCGAACGCCTGGTCCGGCGGATCGACGATCCTGCCCTGCTGGCCATGTTCGTCCGGGAGATTCTCGGGCCGCTGCTCGCGGTGGGTGTGGAGCGTGGTCGCCGCCTGATCGACACGTTGGACGTCTACCTGCAGTGCGGGTGCAACAAGACCGAGGCGGCGGCCCGGCTGCACGTTCAGCGCCAGACGCTGTACCAGCGGCTCGAGCAGATCTTCGCACTGCTCGGCGAGGATCCGACGGGTTCGCCGCGGCTCGCTGCCCTGCACCTCGCGACGCGCCTCTACCTCGGTGGTGTGGTCGACACGACAGCGTTATAACCCCCTCGGCTCGGTAATTGCAACGATGTTGCATTCCTGTGAACATCGTCGGGATTGGCGATCTGGGATGGCGTGACCCCGAACTGCCGTGTTTACTGCGATTTCGGTCCCTATTCATTCACTGCAACCGGGATTCGATCGCTATGGCGACGCGATCCGTTGACATGTGACGGTGCGCACAATATCGTCACTAATCGAATCGCAGTTGCACTGACAGCAACAAATGCCATTCGTCGCAGTCGGCAGGCGCCGACGCCCCGAGAAGGAGTGGGCATGGCCCAAAACCTCAATTCCCCCTCAGCTGTGCCGCACTCGGACGAGGCCGGCGCGGTGAACCCCTCGCCCGGAGTACTCCGGCGCGTCGTCGCGGCGAGCTTCGTCGGCAATTTCGTCGAGTGGTTCGACTATGCCGTATACGGTTATCTCGCAACGGTTATCGCGGTGGTCTTCTTCCCCGAGACGGCGCCCACGACGGGCCTGCTGGCCACGTTCGCCGTCTTCGCCATCTCGTTCGTCATCCGCCCGATCGGCGGCCTGGTCTGGGGTCACTTCGGGGACAAGATCGGCCGCCGCACCGCGTTGTCGCTGTCGATCCTCATCATGTCGGCGTCGACATTCTGTATCGGCCTGATCCCCAGCTTCGATCAGATCGGGTACCTCGCACCGGTCCTGCTGCTTTTCGTCCGCATGGTGCAGGGATTCTCGGCCGCCGGTGAGTACGCGGGTGCCTCGGCGTTCCTCGCCGAATACGCCCCGGACCGCAAGCGCGGCCTGTTCACCAGCGTGGTGCCCGCGTCCACGGCTGCCGGACTTCTGTTCGGATCGTTGATCGCGGCACTGCTCACCGCGGCGCTGTCGACGGAACAGCTCAACGGGTGGGGCTGGCGGTTGCCGTTCCTGCTCGCGGCGCCGATGGGTCTGATCGGCCGTTACATCCGGTTGAAGCTCGAGGACACCCCGAAGTTCCAGGAAATGGAACAGAAAGTGGAGGACAACGCGCCGCTGTCGATCCTGTTCACTCATCATCGACGCGCAATCGTCATCGCGTTCGGAGTCACGTGCCTCAACGCGGTCGGCTTCTACCTGATCCTCAGCTACATGCCGACCTACCTGTCGGAGGTGCTGCATGTCGGGCAGACGGCCTCGTTCGTCGCCGCGTCGATCGCCCTCGCCTGCTACATCGTGTTCATCTTCGGGATGGGTGCGCTCTCGGATCGATTCGGCCGCAAGCGAGTTCTCGTCGGCGCGTCGATCTGCTTCGCCGTGTTCACCGTCCCGCTGTTCAGTGCGCTCGGAGCAGTCGGGATCGTCGGTGTCGTCGTCATCCAGATCGTGTTGTGCGCGTTCCTCACCATGAACGACGGCACGCTCCCGACCTTCCTGTCCGAGATCTTCCCCACCCAGGTCCGCTACAGCGGCTTCGCGTTCAGCTTCAACACCGCCAATGCCCTGTTCGGCGGGACCGCACCGTTCGTCGCCACCCTGCTGATCGAGATCACCGGCAGCACACTGGCGCCCGCCTGGTACCTCGTCGCCGCGGCCCTCGTCGCCATGGGCTCGATGCTGATGGCTCGCGAAACCTCCCGTAGACCCCTGGCCGACGTCTGACCCACCCGTATCTCCCACAGAAATGCGGCATCCCGCGATGCCGCCGCCAATTCGAAAGGAACATCATGAACTTGGAGCGCATCAAGAACATCCCGAACGGCGAGAAGGTCGTTCCCACGTTCTCCCCGGTGGAAATGGACCGCAGGCTCGTCGCGCTGCGTAAGCACATGGCGGACAACGGGGTTGTCGCCGTGCTGTTCACCAGCTACCACAACATCAACTACTACTCCGACTTCCTCTACACCGCGTTCGGCCGCCCCTACGCCCTCGTCGTCACCCAGGACAGCTCGACCACCGTGTCCGCGAACATCGACGCCGGCATGCCGTGGCGGCGCACGTTCGGCGAGAACGTCGTCTACACCGACTGGCGCCGCGACAACTTCGAGTACGCCGTGCAGCAGGTGCTGGCGAACCAGGGCATCTCGCGCGGCATGCTCGGTGTCGAGGACGACCACCTCACCCCAGACCTGCGGTCCCGCGTCGCCGCGGTCCTGCCGGGAATGACGTTCGCCGATGTCGCCAAGGCCACGATGCGGCAGCGCATGGTGAAGTCGCCCGAGGAGATCGAACTGATCAAACACGGCGCCCGGATCGGCGACCTGGGCGGCGAGGCCATCCGCGACGCCGTCAGGGAGGGTGTTCCGGAGTACGAGGTGGCGATCGCCGGGTCGAACGCGATGATCCGGGAGATCGCGGCCACCTTCCCGCACGCCGAACTGCGCGACACGTGGGTGTGGTTCCAGTCGGGTGTCAACACCGACGGTGCCCACAACTGGGCTACCAGCCGTCGCGTCGAGCGCGGAGACATCCTGTCGCTGAACTGTTTCCCGATGATTGCCGGCTACTACACGGCGCTCGAGCGCACGCTGTTCTACGGTGAGCCGTCGGCGGAACATCTACGACTGTGGGAGGTCAACGTCAAGGTCCATCGCCGCGGCCTCGAGCTCATCAAGCCGGGCGCGGTCTGCAAGGACATCGCCGCTGAGCTGAACGAGATCTACGAGGCCGAGGGTCTGCTGCCGAACCGCACGTTCGGATACGGGCACTCCTTCGGCGTGCTCTCGCACTACTACGGGCGCGAGGCGGGCCTCGAGCTGCGCGAGGACATCGACACCGTCCTCGAACCCGGCATGGTCGTGTCGATGGAGCCGATGATCATGGTTCCCGAGGGAATGCCCGGTGCCGGTGGCTACCGTGAACACGACATCCTGGTCGTCGGCGAGGACGACGCGGAGAACATCACCCGGTTCCCGTTCGGACCCGAACACAACATCCTCGGCGTCTGACCGGTACGCCGACCCTGCCGCGGGTGTGGCAGGGTCGGCAGAGGTACCAGCCGAGTCGAAGGAGCGCAGCGGACATGAGTGTGGACGACGTCGATCAACTCGGCGATCAGAACGGTGACACGAAGCCGTCGCCGTCGGTTCTGCTCAACGGGCTGCGCGTTCTGGAGGCGTTCTCGATCACCGAACCGGTGCTCGGCGTCACCGAGATCGCGCGGAAGGTCGATCTACACAAGAGCAGTGTGTCCCGGATGCTCGCGACCCTCGAGAAAGCGGGATACGTCGAACGGGAGGAGGGGACCGGGCGGTACCGGCTCGGTCTCGGCGTGATCGGCCTGGCCGGGCCGCTGCTGGCGAACCTCGACGTTCGGCGGGTGGCCCTGCCCGAACTGGAAGGTCTGACGCGCCGGACCGAGGAGACGAGTGCCCTGATGGTGTGGAACGGCCACGAATCCGTCGTCGTCGAACAGGTTCCGAGTCCCAAGCAGGTCAAGCACACGGCCGCGGTCGGCACTCGATACGACACGTATGCGAGTTCGTCGGTTCAGGTCTTCCTGTCCGACATGCCGCGCGCCGAGGTGGAGCGGCTGTTCGAACGGCGGCTGCTGCTGGGGCCGGACGACGCCGACTCCGTGGGCGAGTACCTCGACGAACTGGGTGAGATCCGCGATCGCGGATACGCCGTCAACGACGGCCGGACGTCGATCGAGGAGGTCGGCATCTCGGCGCCGGTCCACGACCACCGCGGCGTCCTCGTCGGCGCGGTGATGCTGTCGGCACCCCGTTTCCGGGTTCCCCACACCATGCTCGACTCGCTCGGCCGCACCGTCGCCGAATCGGCCCGCACGGTGGCCGCGCGGCTCGGTGCACCTGTGACGCGCGACTGACGACCCGATCTCCGGGTGCCCCCGCGGACTATCCTGGGTGGAGCGTGTCGGAGGTGGTGCAGGCCGATGGCGAACGACGATCCGTGGGCAACCCAGCGTCAGCCGGAGATCACGTCCGAGCTGGCAGCGGCAGGATTCGACGATGCCGTGGAGATCGGCCGCGGCGGGTTCGGGGTCGTGTATCGCTGCCTGCAGGAAGACCTCGATCGCACGGTCGCCGTCAAAGTCCTGACGTCGAACCTCGATCCCGACAACGTGACGAGGTTCGTGCGGGAGCAACGGGCGATGGGCCGGACGTCCGGGCACCCGAACATCGTCGCGATCTACCAGGTCGGGGTCACCCGGAGCGGTCGCCCGTTTCTCGTCATGCCGTACCACTCGTTCGGTTCCCTCGACGCGCAGATCCGTCGTTCGGGCCCTCTCGGGTGGCAGGAGGTCCTGCGGCTCGGGATCAAGATCTCCGGCGCCCTCGAGACCGCGCATCGCGGTGGGATGCTGCACCGCGACGTCAAACCGGCGAACATCCTGCTCACCGAATACGACGAACCGCAGTTGACGGACTTCGGCATCGCCCGCGTCTCGGGTGGATTCGAGACGACGGCAGGGTCCATCACCGGCTCCCCGGCGTTCACTGCTCCCGAGGTACTCGAAGGCAGGCCGCCGACGGTCGAGTCGGACGTCTACAGCCTCGGGTCCACGCTGTTCTGCGCGCTGACCGGTCATGCCGCGTACGAGCGCCGCAGCGGTGAACAGGTCGTCGGTCAGTTCCTGCGGATTTCCACGCAGGCGGTACCCGATCTGCGGGACGCCGGAATCCCCGGCGACGTGTGCAGCGCCGTCGAACATGCCATGTCCCGCGCGGTCGAGGACAGGCCGGGCGGTGCCGCCGACTTCGGCAACGAGCTCCGCACGGTCGAGCGTCGCAACGGTGTGACCGTCGACGACATGTACATCCCGATTCGACGGGCACCCGAGCAGCCGCACGATCATGCCGGCGAATCCACCCCGTCTCGGCGACCTGGGCTCCCGTACAACGTGCGGATGCCGCCGACCCCGCCCGCGCCGGTGACGAAGTTCCGCCCACCCACGACCACCCGGCAGCTCGTGCCACGTCGCCGGCTGCTCGCCGCTTTGCGCGCGGGACGGGACCGCAGGCTGACTCTCGTCCACGCGCCTGCCGGGTTCGGCAAGAGCAGTCTCGTCGCCCAGTGGCGCGACGACCTGGTCGAGGCCGGGACCGCGGTGGCGTGGCTGACCGTGGACCGGGACGACAACAACGTGGTGTGGTTCCTCTCCCATCTGGTCGAGGCGATCCGGCGGGTCCGCCCGGACGTCGTCACCGACCTGGGGCAATCCTTGGAAGAGCACGGGGAAGCGGTCGAACGGTTCGTCCTCACGTCGCTGATCAACCGGCTTCACGACAGCGCGGACGCGCTCGTCGTCGTGATCGACGACTGGCATCGCATCTCCGACTCCGGACCGATCGAGGCGATGACGTTCCTCCTCGACAACGGGTGTCACCACCTGAAATTCGTCGTCGCGAGCAGGAACAGGTCGGGGCTGCCCCTGAGCCGGATGCGGGTGCTCGACGAACTCAACGAAATAGCCTCCGCAGAACTGTGTTTCGACTTCGGTGAATCACAGAACTTCCTGTCGGACCGGGTGCAGGTTCCGCTGAAGGACACGGAGATCGAGCAACTCCGGGAATCGACAGACGGCTGGATCGCGGCACTGCAGTTGGCCTCGTTGTCGTTGCGGGAGGCCGGGAGTCCGGAGAACCTGATCGACCAGCTGCGGACCGGGACCGACGCCATCGGCGAGTATCTCGCCGAGAACGTGCTCGACGCCCTCGAGCCGGACATGCTCGACTTCATGCTCGCCACCTCGGTCCCCGGCACGGTGTGCGGCGACCTGGCGTCGGCGCTGGCGGGTGTGCGGGACGGGCAGGCGCGACTCGAACAGGTCGCCGCACGCGATCTGTTCCTCGGCAGGACGGGGGACGACCGTCAGTGGTATCGCTACCATCACCTGTTCGCCCAGATCCTCCATCAGCGTCTCGAACGGGATCATCCCGGACGCATCATCGACCTGCACCGCCGGTCCTACGACTGGTTCCGGGAGCGGCATCTGCTGGGGGAGGCCGTCGACCACATTCTCGCGGCCGGCGAACCGCAGCGCGCCGTGGAACTGCTGGAGGAGGATGATCTCTACCTCCTCGATCGATCGCAGATGTCGACGCTGCTCTGCCTGATCGGGAAACTGCCTGCCGATCTGGTGGCCGCCAGTCCGCGTCTGCAACTCACGATCGGGTGGGCGAACTGCGAACTCCAGCGCCTCGAACTCGCTCGAGCAGCCCGAACGCGGGCGCTCGAGCAGATCGCCGGTGGCGAGATGTCCGAGCAGCACGCCGCGGAACTCCGGGTGGAAGCGGATGTCCTGCAGGGCGATATCGAGGTGACCGCCGACCGTATCGCGGGGGTGCGGGAACTCGTCTCCGAATGCCTCGCCCGTCCGGCGGAGTATCACCCGTTCGTGGTGTCGATGGCCGCTCTCATCGCGACGTTCGTGGACACGTGTGAATTCCGGTTCGAGGACGCCTACCGCAGGCAGAGTTGGGCGGCCCCGTACCACCGGCAGAACACGGGGCCCTACTCCGTCGCCTACGGATACTGTTTCGCCGGACTCGCGAAGTTCGAGCAGCTCGACGTCGGTGGTGCGATGGAGCTGTACCGCAAGGCGTTACAGCTGGTTCGGGAGGCGGAGAACACGCAGTCGCAGCACGCGCGGCTCACCCGCGCCCTTCTCGCCGAGGTGCATTACGAGCAGGGCCGGATCGACGAAGCGGACGAACTGCTCAACGAGACCTTCGATGCCGCCGCGCTCGGTGGCGCAACCGATTTCATGATCCGGCACTACTGCCTCAGGGCGCGGATCATGGCGGTGCGCGGCGATCTCGACGCCGCGGAGCGACAGCTCACGGAGGGAGTCCGGACCGCCGAGACGTTCTCCCTGCCGCGTCTGCGGGCCGCCGTCGACAACGAGCGGGTGCGGATCGGGCTGCCCCCGTCGCCCGAATTTGTCGCCGTCACCCGCGAGGCCCGCCGAACCCCCGCCGACGGCCTCGAACTGGCGACGGCGCAACTCGAGGAGGAGGCGGCCATCAGGTTGCTCGAGGCGCAGGGCGATCCGGATGCGGCGGACCGGGCGTGCGCATGGGCGGACGCGTGGGTGCGGGAACTCGACGGCACCGGGCGACGCCGGGCCAGGCTGCAGGCGGTCCGGTTGCTGGTGTCGTGTCTCTGGGCGGCCGGACGTCGTGACGAAGCGCAGGCGGCGCTTCTTCCTGCGGCTGTGG
>NZ_JBHUSF010000249.1:0-13627 GCF_042673295.1 Rhodococcus sp. NPDC057014 | reverse complement strand
TCGGTGGAGTTCCGCGAAGACACCCAGAACCGGTTGCGGACGGAACTCGAGGGCGGCGAACTCGACGTCGCCATCGTCTACGACCTCGACCTGCCCCCGGACTGGCAGACCGTGCCGTTGATGACCCGGGAGCCGATGGTGGTGCTCGGGGCGGAACATCCGCTGGCGGGCGTCGACGGGCCGGTGCGCCTCGCGGATCTCGCGGAGCACCCGATGGTGTTGCTGGACGCGCCACCGAGCACCAACCATGCGATGGACGTCTGCCGGCAGGCCGGGTTCGCGCCCCGGGTGGCGTACCGGACCGCGAACTTCGAGACGGCGCGGGCCTTCGTCGGGCGCGGTCTCGGGTGGACGCTGCTACTGCAACGGCCCCGGGTGGACGTCACGTACGAGGGCCTGCCCGTCGTCGTGAAACCGATCGCCGAACCGAAACCGGCGTCGGTGGCCGTCGTCGTCGCGTGGCACCAGGAGGCGACGCTGAGCCGGGTCGCGCGGGCGTTCATCCGGTTCGTCACGGCCTGAACTGCGCCTTAATGCCTTCCACGGATTTTCTGCATTTCATGCGGGGATAGTCCCGCTTTTCAGACGTATGTGAGTGGGGTCATTGTTTCCGGTAGCGCGATGAGTGTGGCGCAGCAGAACCGGGAAGGCAGACGATGACGGCAATCACCGAGGCGACACCGCCGGTGTCTCACAAGGAAGCGCGCAGGGCAGTCCTGTCGAGCTTCGTCGGTACCGCGATCGAGTGGTACGACTTCTTCATCTACGGCACCGCCGCAGCCCTCGTGATCGGACCGCAGTTCTTCCCCGGCGCGTCGACGTTCGCCGGAACCCTCGCCGCCTTCGCCACCTTCGCGGTCGGCTTCATCGCCCGCCCGATCGGCGGTGTCGTCATGGGCCACTTCGGTGACCGCATCGGACGCAAGTCGATGCTGGTGCTGTCGCTGACGATGATGGGCGCCGCGACCGTCGGCATCGGACTGCTCCCGAACTTCGAGGCCATCGGGGTGGCCGCACCCATCCTGCTGGTGGCGTTGCGGTTCGTGCAGGGCATCGGCGTCGGCGGCGAATGGGGCGGCGCGGTCCTCATGGCCACCGAACACGCGCCCGAGGGCAAGCGCGGCCTGTACGGCGCGGCGCCGCAGATGGGCGTTCCGGCCGGCGTGATCATGGCGAACGTCGTGTTCCTCGCCGTCACCCAGCTGCTGTCCGACGACGCATTCCAGACGTGGGGGTGGCGGGTGCCGTTCCTGATGAGCGCCGTGCTCGTCGGCGTCGCGATGTGGATCCGCCTCGGCGTCTTCGAGTCCCCGGCGTTCGCGGAGGCCAAGGAGAGCGACACGATCGTGAAGATGCCGATCGTCGAGGTGCTGACGAAGAACTGGCGGACGGTCCTGCTCGCGGCGGGCACGTTCGTCGCGACCAACGGCATCGCCTACGTGTTCATGGTGTACGTCCTGACGTACGGCACCGAGGAACTCGGCTACAGCCGCGCCACGATGCTCACCCTGCTGATCGTCGCGTGCCCGGTCTGGATGGCGGGCATGGCGGTATCGGCCTGGAAGTCGGACGTGCTCGGGCGGCGCCGGGTGTACACGTGGAGTTCGGTCGCTCTGGTGATCGTCGCGGCGGCGTTCTTCCCGCTGATCGACACGGCGTCGATCCCCGTCATGCTGCTCGCGATGATCGTGATGGCCGCGGTGCTCGGCACCACGGCGGGGCCGCAATCGGCACTGTTCGCGGAACTCTTCCCCTCCCACATCCGCTACAGCGGTGCGTCGCTCGGCTACCAGATCGGCGCGATCCTCGGCGGCGGGCTCGCACCGTTCATGGCCACCTGGCTGTTCGGGGCGTTCGGCAGCTCCGCGGCGATCAGCGCGTACTTCGTGGTGATCGCCGTCGTCAGCCTGGGCTCGATCCTGCTGCTGCCGGAAACGAACAAGATCGCGAAGAAAGCGGAGGCCGTCTGACATGTCCACCTACTTCCAACCCCGGAAATACGCGGCGACGGACTTCGCGTCGACCACCGCAACCGACGAGGCCCTGCCCGTCGTCGTCGTAGGCGCCGGCCCGGTCGGCATGGGCGTCGCGCTGGGCCTCGCGCAGCGCGGTATCCCCGTCACCGTGCTCGAGGCCGCCGACCAGGTGTCGTTCGGCAGCCGCGCCATCTGTATCTCCCGGCACAGCCTCGAGGTCGCGGCCAGGCTCGGGTTCGGACCGGAACTCGAGAAGATCGTGCTCCCCTGGGTAGGTGGGCGCAGCTTCTACCGCGACGAACAGGTGCTGCACTTCGAGATGGCGCACGGCGAACACGACGTCCGCGGGCCCATGGTCAACGTGTCGCAGTCCGAGATCGAGCAGATCATGACCGACACCCTGCTCGCGCACCCGCTGATCACGTTCCACTGGTCGTCGAGCGTCGCCGGCGTCCTGCGGTCGGACGAGGACGTGACCCTCGACGTCGACACCGCGTTCGGCGTGCGCCGGCTCCGCGCACAGTGGGTCGTCGCCGCCGACGGCGGTCGCAGCCGGATGCGGGAACTCGCGGGAATCCGGTTGCAGGGAAACAGTTATCAGGGCAGTTACGTCATCGCCGACATCCACTGGGAATCGGCGCTGCCCGCCGAGCGGATGGTGTGGTTCGACCCGCCGAGCAACCCCGGCTCGACGATCATCATGCATCGGCAGCCCCGCGACATCTGGCGCATCGACTACCAACTCGACAGTTCCGACGACGCCGAACTCGAGACGCAGGAAGACCGCATCCGCGACCGGATCACGCGGCACCTCGACTGGCTCGAGAACGACGTGCCGTGGACCCTCGAATGGCACGGCTTCTACCGCGCGCACGCGCTCGCACTGGACGACTTCACACACGGTCGCATCCTGTTCGCCGGCGACGCCGCCCACTTGGTCCCCATCTTCGGTGTTCGCGGGCTGAATTCCGGCATGGAGGACGCCGAGACCCTCGCCTGGACCCTGGCCGCCGTCGTCCACGGGACCGCGGACGAGGCTCTCCTACATGCGTATTCGACCGAGCGTCGTGCTGCCTGGCAGCAGAACGTCGACAACGCGGGCAAGTCGACGCTCATCATGTCGCCCGGCAGCCACGGCTACCGCACCACCCGCGACGCCGTCCTGGCGTTGGCCACGACCCGCCCGGAGTTCGGGCATCTCATCAACCCGCGGCAGTCCAGTGCCACGCACGCGCACCTGTCGCCGCTCACGTGGCCGGTGGCCGAGGGGACGACCGGGGTCCTGCCCGGGGATCCGATGGAGGACCGCCGCGTTCGGGTCGTCACCGCCGGCGGATCGGTGGAGTCTTCGCTGAACCGCGTCCGCGGAACGGGTTTCGCGGTGCTGGGCATCGGGGTCGACCCGGCCGGTGCCGACGTCGTCGCCGCCAACGCCGCTGCGATGTCGATGGCGCTGGCGCCCGAGTCGGTGCGGGCGGTCGTCGTCCCGGCGGCGGGTGCGGCGGTGGACGCGGCGGACGACCTGACGGTCCTCGACGACCCCGACGGGGTGCTGGCGCAGGCCCTCGGCGCGTTCGCGGGGGAATGCTTCGTGATCCGTCCGGACGGACTCGTCCTGTGCCGGGTCCGGGACCTGTCCCTGCTCGGCGACGTGCCCGCGCACCTGCGGGCGGCGACCGCCCCCGTGCACGGTGTCGTCCCCGCGCACACGGAGACGACTGCGACGCCGCAGGAACTGCTCCGCGAGAACGTGTGGACGGGACTGTCGGAGGCGCTGGACCAGGTGGAGGACTCGGACCGGGAGGGCTTCCTGACTCGGCTCGCGTTGCTGCTCGGATCGCAGTCGGGCAGGCGGGAGTTCGAGGAAGCGCTCGCCGCCGCCTCCCACGTGAGCGGCAAAGCGTGCTCCGGCACGCCACGGCACTCACATGTGGGCGCTTAGCCTGGGGGCATGGCGCACGCACAGTTCCTGAACTCACCCAAGACCTTCGTCGTCGACGCACTCCGCGGGGCCGTCGCCACCACCGACGACCTGGAATGGCATCCGGAACCGGGCTATCTCACCCGCCGGGAACCGTTGCCGTCCGGGCAGGTCGCGTTGCTGTCCGGCGGTGGGTCCGGGCACGAACCGCTGCACGCCGGATTCGTCGGCCGGGGCATGCTCACCGGAGCCTGCCCCGGCCTGATCTTCAGCTCGCCCAACGCGCTGCAGGTGCGGGCCGCCACCCGCGCCGTCGACGCCGGCGGCGGGGTCGTGCACATCGTGAAGAACTACACCGGCGACGTCCTCAACTTCCGCATCGCCGGTGACCTGGTGGCAGAGGACGGCATCGCGGTCGAACACGTGCTCGTCGCCGACGACGTCGCATCCGAGCGGGAGGACGGGCCCGGACGGCGCGGCACCGCGGCCACGATCGCGGTCGAGAAGATCTGCGGCGCTTCGGCCGAACGCGGAGACGACCTCGCCGCCGTCGCGGAGTTCGGGCGACGCACGGCCCGGAATTCGCGCAGCATGGCGGTGGCGTTGCGAGCGTGCACCGTGCCCGGGTCGGACTCGCCGTCGTTCGACCTGCCGGAGGGGCAGATCGAACTCGGGATCGGCATCCACGGCGAACGCGGAACCGACCGGGTCGACGCACTGCCCGCCGCCGAACTGGTCCGCCGGCTCACCGACCCCGTGCTCGACTCGCTCGGCGTGCAGCGGGGCGAGTCGGTGATCGCCATCGTCAACGGCCTCGGCGCGGCCCATCCGCTGGAGTTGCAACTGCTGTTCGGTGAACTTGCCGACCATCTCGCGGAGCGGGGCGTGGTGATCCGGCGGTCGCTGGTCGGCAGTTTCGTCACCGCCCTCGACATGGACGGCGCGTCCGTCACGCTGGTGCGCTGCGACGACGAACTCCTCGACCTGTGGGACGCACCGACCGCCGCACCGGGATGGCCGAACGCCCCGACCGGTGAATTCCGCGGCATCGCAGACCGATCCGCGGTGCAGTTCCGGTCGGACGTCGCCTCCCGTGAGGACGAGCCGGAGGTGGCCGGCATCGCCGGCACGTTGGGCAGGGCGGCAGTGGGGGCGTGGATCGGCGCGTTCGTGGAGAAGGTGCTCGCCGAGGAGCCGAACCTCACCGACCTTGACCGCCGCGCAGGCGACGGCGACTTCGGCACCAACATGGTGGCGGCACTCGACCACGTCGACGTCGCCGGGATCCGCGACCGGTACTCCCCGGCCACGGTGTTCGAGTCGCTGTCCGACGCCTACCTCGGTCACGCGGGCGGCACGTCGGGCGCGCTGTTCGGGGTCTGGTTCCGGCAGTTCTCCCGGGCGGCCGTCGACGCACCGCAGGGTCTGGACACGAAGGCGATCGCCGCCGGGGCACGGGCGGGCCTCGACACGATTCAGGAACTCGGCGGGGCGCAACCCGGGGACAAGACGATGATCGACGCCATCGACCCCGCCGTCGCCGCCCTCGAGTCGGCCGTCGAGCAGGGCAAGAATCCGGCCGACGCCCTGGCAGAGGCGGCGGACGCCGCCGCCCGCGGCGCCGAGTCGACCGCCGCCATCACCGCGCGGCGCGGCCGGGCCAGCTACATCGGCGAGGCGGCGCGGGGCGTCGTGGACCCCGGCGCCCACGTGCTGTCCTGGTTCTTCGCCGAGGCCGCGGAAGCAGCCCGCAGCACCGGGTAGTGACCGCGCACCGGGCACGGCACGTAGGGTGAGGAGCAGAACGCCGAGTCGTGCTGCGCAAACCCGTCGCCACACCTCTCCCGACCTGCGTACGGGACGCAGAATCACGGACGGACAAAGAGACAGTGGAAGACACCGCCAGCCGGGGAATCCAGGCCTTCATCGCCGATGTCGTGGAGCGGGGTGGCAAGGCAGTCCGGCTCACCCACTCGCGGCGCAACCCCGTCCAGGTCTGGGGCGACGACGGCACGAGTTGCATCGTGCGGGTGCGGTCCAAACTCAGCGGCGACTGGCAGGCCCGCAAACAGGACGAGTCGCTCGACGACGACGACACCGGATCGCAATTCTGGGTGTTCGTCGATCTCGCGAGTTCCCCGGAGGAGTTCTTCGTCGTGCCCTCGTCCGAGGTCGCCGACGACATCCGCGCCGAGGTGGACCTGTGGATGATGGACACCCCGGGGCGCACGCGGACCGGGCATCACGCGATTCCGCTGAGCCGGGTCGCGCACGGCCGCGGGCGCTGGGACCTGCTCGGCCTGGCGGGGGAGAAGGACCCCAGTCGCTACAGCGACGCGCAGCGCGCCACGACGGCGGCCACGTTGCGTGCCGACGCCGCCGCCCGCGCCGCCGCCAGGAAGAAGCCGGCCAAGGCGACCGCAGCCTTGGAGGAGCTGGTCGATGTCCGGCTCGAGGTGGTCGCCGATTTCGAGGGGTATCGGTTGGTCGGACGGTTCGATTCCGGCACCGGGACGCTGGAGATCACCCGCGGTCCGATGCAGGGCCGCCGGTTCCCCGACCCCACGACCGCGGCGACCGCCGTTGCCAGTCACATCAGCGGAGACGTCGAGTCCCGCGACGGGTGGGAATTCTGGCGCACCGAGCAGGGAGAACGAATTCCTATGGGGCAGAACGGTATTCGGTAACATCTGAGATTTCCCTGAAATCCGTTCCGGTGCGCGGCGGTTGAGAATACCCTGAGGTGGGTATCGCAGACATGATCCGCCGTGCCCCGGCGGGAGTGGCCACGGCCGATGGGAGCTCATCATGCGAATCGTCGACGGCGCAGTGAACGCCGTGACAGGTGCTGCGACCGCGACGACGAGTGCGGTCGGCGCGGTCGGGGGAGCGGCACTCGGCGGCGTGGTCGGCGGAGTCCGCGGGGCGGCGAGTGGGGCCCGGGCCGGCATGGAGAGCGGAAGTCATTCCACACCGGCCGCCGCGCTGACCCTGGCCGCCGTCGGAGCGGCGGGACTGGTCGAGTGGCCGGTGCTGGTCACCGCGGGCGGGGCGGCGCTCGTGCTGCGACAGTTCGGCGCGGGGTCCCGGACCTCACGCGACACCGAAGCCCCCGCGTCGGCCGCACAGTAGCTGCCGTGGGACTCGGTCGATACCTCACCGCTGCCGCCGATCTGGTGGCCACCACCGCGCGGACCGCGACACAGATCACCACCGAGGTGCTGGGCGGAACCCCGGCCCGCCGCACGAGTTCCGGACACGGCCGTGCCTGGATCGAGATCCGCGGACTCGACGGGCCGCACGGCGACGATGTGGCCGCGTCCGTTGTCGGCGCGGTCCGGGCGACCGCCGGTGTGGACGGAGCCGAACTCAACTGCGCGCTGTCCCGCCTGGTGGTGACGGTCGGCGACCACGGACCGTCGGTCGCCGTGCTGTGCCAGGTGGTCACGCGCGCGGAGGACGCCGCCCGCCCCCTCGCTCGCGGCGGCGTTCGGGACCGGCCCAGGGAATTGCCCGGCGACGACGTCGCACTCGCCGAACGGGCCCTCGCACTGGCCGCCGCGACGACGGGCCTGGTCGCAGCGGTCGGTGTCCGGCTGCTTCCGATGCCCAGCCTGCCGGCGGCGGTGCCCGCCGCCGCGGTCACGTTCGTCAACTATCAGCCGCGACTGCGCGGCATGGTCGAGAGCCGGCTCGGGCCGGACGCCGCCGAACTGCTGCTCGCCACCGCTCAGGCCGTCGGCGACGTGCTGCGGCGTGCACCGGCATCTCTCGCCGTCGACGTGGCGCTGCGGTCGGCGATCACGGCGGAGGCGTGGTCCGGCCGGCGGGTGTGGCACCGCCGCGAACCCGAACTGGCCCGGGACCCCGCGGATGACTCGGCCAGCCGCCCCCGCGTGCGCGGCACGTCCGGACCGGTGGAGCGGGACGTCGACCGGGCGGCGATCGCGCAGTTCGCAGGGGCGACGGCGGTGGGGGTCGCGACCCGCAGTGTCGCGGGCGCCGCGGACGCGGCCCTGGTCGCCGCGCCGAAGGCGGCCCGCACCGCACGGGAGGCCTTTGCCGCGACGCTGGGCCGCGGACTCGCCGACCATCACTCCGTGCTGGTCCTGCGACCCGCAGCACTGCGCCGCCTGGACCGGGTCGACGCGGTGGTCGTGGATCCGTCGGTGCTGCACACGGCGGAACTGCGGGTGAGCGGACTCCGTTCCGTTCGGGACGCCGACCGGACGAGGGTGTGGGAGTCCGCGCGGTCCGCCGTCGAGGCCGGTGCGCTCGGCGTGGGCTGGCATGCACTCGCCGACCTGCCGGGCGACGTCGTCTCGGCCGCGGTGGACGAGGATTCCGCGGTCCTGGTGACACACGCCCACCATGCGAGCGCGGCGGCCGTGCTCGCGGAGGCCCGCGCGTCGGGCGCCCAGGTGATATCGGTGAACGTGGACGGCCTCGGCGGGCTCCGGTCGGCTTTCGACGACCTGCTCCCGTCGAGCGGATCGCCGGACGCGGACCTCCGCGACGCCGTCACGCAGTTGCAGGCGAACGGCGCGACGGTCGCGGTGGTGGCGGGCCGCGCGCCGCATGCGCTGTCGGCTGCCGACGTCGGCATCGGGGTTCTCGTCGGCGACTCCCCGACGCCGTGGTGTGCGGACCTGCTGGTCGACGATCTCGCCGGGGTCTGGCGGGTGCTGCGGTCCGTGCCCGACGCCCGGACGGCGAGCCGCCGCGGCGTCGAGATCGCCACGGCGGCGTCGATGCTCGGTGCGCTCGTGATGCTGCCGGGAGTGCGCGGCCGCGGACCCGGGCCCGTCACGGTCGGTGCGGCGGCAGGACTGTGGACGGGACACTCCCTCGCGCGCAGTGTGCTGCGGGCCGACATTCCCCCGGCCGCCCCGGTTCACGCCTGGCACGAGATGCCGGCGGCGGAGGTGCGCCGTCTGCTGCCCGTGCACGACGCCGCGGACGCCGCGACGCCCCGGCCCCGCTCGGTGCGTCTGGTGCTGACCCCGGTGCAGGCGATCGGGCGGCTCACCGCGTGGCCGGTCGGCCTGGCCTGGGACTTCGGGCGGGCGATGCGCACGGAACTGTCGGATCCGCTGACCCCGGTCCTCGCGACCGGATCGGCGGCGAGCGCGCTGCTGGGGTCGCCGATCGACGCGGTGCTCGTGGGATCGGTGCTCGCGGGGAACGCCGCGCTGTCGGCCGTGCAACGCCTGCATGCGGAACGGCTGCTGAACAGGTTGCTGGCGGCGGGGGATCCGCCCGCCCACCGCGTCGCCGGATCATCGAACAGCCGGGTGACGGAGCGGGTGGAGGCGTCGCGACTGCGGCCGGGCGACGTGATCGACATCTGCCCCGGCGAGGTGGTGCCCGCCGACGGCAGGCTCGTCGAGGCAGCCGGTGTCGAGGTCGACGAATCCTCGCTGACCGGGGAATCGCTGCCGGTGAGCAAGCAGACGTCGCCGACGCCGGGCGCACCGATCGGCGAACGCGCCTGCATGGTGTTCGCGGGAACCACGATCCTCACCGGCACGGCGACGGCGATCGTCACGGCGGTCGGCGACGCGACGGAAGCGGGACGCGCCGGCGCGATCACCCCGGTGAGTGCGTCGCACGTGGGTCTACAGGCGCAGCTCCGGAGCCTCACCGACCGGGTGCTGCCCGTCAGCGTCGGGGGCGGGGCGCTGGTGACCGCCGTCGGATTCCTGCGCGGCACCGGACTGCGGCAGGCCGTCACCAGTGGTGTCGCGGTCGCGGTGGCCGCGGTTCCGGAGGGGCTGCCGCTCGTCGCGACCCTGGCGCAGCAGGCCGCCGCGCGCAGACTGACGCGATCGGGCGCGCTGGTGCGGGCGCCGCGGTCCGTCGAAGCGCTCGGCCGCGTCGACGTGGTGTGCTTCGACAAGACCGGCACCCTGAGCGAGAACCGCCTGCGGGTGGTCTCCGCCGTCCCGCAGCCGGGATCCGATCGCGACGACGTGCTCGCATGCGCGGGCCGCAGCGCCGTGACCCCCGACGGCAGTCCGGCCGCGCACGCCACCGACGTCGCGATCGCCGACGCCGCAGCGGACCTGCTGCCACCGGAGGACGAGCACCGCAGCTATCTTCCGTTCCGATCCGGACGGCCCTACTCCGCCTCGTTGTCGGGGACGGACCTGTCGTTGAAGGGTGCACCGGAGGTCGTGGTCGCCGCCTGCACCGGAATCGACACCGACGACGTCCACGACACCGTCCTCGGCATGGCCGCCGACGGGTTGCGCGTCATCGCCGTCGCCCGCCGGACCGTCACGACATTCCAGTCGCGACGCGCGGCCGACGACGCCGACGTATTCGACGAACTGTGCGGCGACGGGCTGCAACTCGTCGGACTACTCGGGCTGGCCGACACCCCTCGCCCCGAGGCGGCCGGACTTCTCCCCGACCTGGAACGCCTGCAGGTCGGGGTCCGGCTGATCACGGGCGACCATCCCGTCACGGCCACCGCCATCACGCGAGAGCTGGGACTGCCCGTGTCGTCCGAGCAGGTGATCAGCGGCACCGAATGGGACACCCTGTCGCACCGGGGGCAGGAGAACGCCGTCGAGAAGTGCGTCGTCTTCGCCCGGATGACACCCGAACACAAGGTGCAGATCGTGCAGACCCTCGAACGTGTCGGTCACGTCTGCGCAATGGTCGGCGACGGCGCCAACGACGCCGCCGCGATCCGGGCCGCGAGTGTGGGGATCGGCGTCAGCTCGCGCGGCAGCGACCCCGCCCGGAGCGCCGCGGACGTGGTGCTCCTCGACGGCCGCGTCGATGCACTGCGCGACGCCCTCGACGAGGGCCGCCAGCTGTGGCGGCGGGTGCAGGCCGGAGTGTCGGTGCTGCTCGGCGGAAACGCCGGCGAGGTGGCGTTCGCCCTGATCGGCAGCGCGATCGCCGGACGGTCGCCGCTCACCGCGCGTCAACTTCTGCTGGTGAACGTGCTCACCGACGCCCTGCCGGCAGCCGCACTCGCGGTGAGTCCGCCCAACGAACAGACCCGGGGAGAGGGCCGCGGACCGGACAGTGCGGCGCTGTGGCGGACCGTCGCGATCCGCGGCGCCGCGACCGCGGCAGGCGCGACGACGGCGTGGGCGCTGGCGAGCGTGACCGGCAGGCAACGCCGGGCGTCGACGGTCGGGCTGGTCGCGCTGGTCGGAACCCAGCTGGGGCAGACGCTCATCGATTCGCGCAGCCCGCTCGTCGTCCTCACCGCGGGCGGGTCACTCGCCGCGCTCACCGTGATGGTCAGTACGCCCGGAGTCAGTCAGCTCCTGGGATGCACCCCGCTCGGACCGGTCGGGTGGGCGCAGGCGCTGGGGTGCGCGGGTGCAGCGACCGCGGCAGCCGCGTTCGCGCCGGCACTGCTGGAGAGGCTTGTGGGTGATCAGTCGACGATCTCGATCACGCCCGCCCGCAGCAGCACCGCGTACACCTCCCGCAGCGGTGGCGTGAGCACCCGGGTGACCACACCGGTCAACGGGTCCCCGGCGCCGGACAAGACACCGGCAGCGGTCTGGGCGACAGCACTCAGCACACCCGACACGGTCCGCGGTCAAGGTGGCTGACCGGCAAACGGCACGCACAAGGGAGACGAACTATGGCCCAACGAACGTCGGAGGCGCAGTCGCACAGCGACGCCGTCCAGCGGGTGCAGGAGGCCCACAGCTTCGCCGTGCAGCTGCCGATCCTCGGCAGGGTGCCGCTGCCGCGCCCCGAGCAGCTGGCATTCTTCGCGGCGATCGGCCTGCTCGCCGCCGTCGAAATCATCGAATGGCCGGTTGCGCTGACCATCGCAGCGGGACACGTGCTGATCACCGATCAGCACAACCGGGCCGTCCAGGAGATCGGGGAGGCGCTGGAAGGCGTGTGACGCGGGTCCGGGTCAGGCGGGCGGGCAGGCCGGTGACGTCAGCTGCGCGATCGCCACGATCGAGCAGGCCGTCGCCTTCGACAGTTTCCACGTCCCGTTCTCGCCGGGCACGAAGATGGCGGGCAGGGTGTTCTGCTGCACCTGGCCGTTGATCGTCAACTGCAACTGCGCGCTGGCGCTGCCGTCGCCGTTGTCGATCACCGGGTCCAGCACCTGAACCTGCGCACCCGCCTGCTGAGCGGCGGCCGCGACCTGGTTGAACAGATTCGGGTCCTGTTCCGAACCCTCCACCATGGCGATCTTCTCGTCGAGCGGAGTGGCCGGGTCGAGGCCCTTCGCCAGCAGGGCGTTGAGGTCGGCCGCGGTCGGCAGTTCGAGTTCGGCGGTGGTCTCAGCCGCCGACGTGGTGGTGGACGTGGTGGTCCCACCCGAGCTGGAAGTCTCGTCGGAACCACAGGCGGACATCGTGAGGGCTGCGGCGATCGCTACCGCGGCAACCGTGATCTTGCGGATCGTCAACTCAGTTACCTCTTCGTATCTCGGTGCGCAGGTCGTTCGGTCTCACATCGAGTCTGAAGGTTTGCGGAGCGTCGCGCCGTCGAAGCCAGAGAATTCTCAGACTTCGCCCGAATTCACGCCGCCGTGCCGAACGCGCCGCGGTACGGAGTGGCGTGACTCCACTGCAGTGCCGCAGCGGTGATATCGGACGCGGGAAGGTCGCCGTGATGGGTCTGGATGAACGCGATCAACGCGCGGGCGGTGCGGGCGAGGGCAACCTTGTGCTGCCGGGACGTCTCCGCGAGTTCGGTGAACGCGTCGTTCTCGGAGCAGCCGCGGAAGGCGATGAGGATGCCGACCGCGATGTCGACCGCCGTGCGGGTGGAGTAGCTGGGCGTCGTCATGAATGTTCTCCCAACCTGCGTCGGAACGGGTACCACTCCATCTTCCCGCACCGGGTACTGCGTCGAAAGAGTTCGAATCGCCCGGTGCATTAGTCGTCCGAGTTCTTCACCGAGGTTTTCCCTTACGGTAGGGGCATGGCTACCGTCTGGACGATCCCGATCGACATCACTTCTCGCTGGCTCGACAATGCCGAGGTCCAGACCTTCCTCGCGTCCAACGACCTGGACAACGCGTCCCCCGACCCGCGGGTGCGGTTCGCGCAGTTCGCGGACGTCACGAAGTCCCTCGAACGGCACATCGGGCACACCTTCTCCTCCGTGCAGGGCGCCGCCACCGCACTCTTCGACGGCATCGACGGCGGGGTCCCGGTCGCGTTGAAACTGGCGGCACTGCGCCTGATCCTGAAAGAGGTGTATCAGACCCGCCATGCGCCGCAGCCGTTCCCGAAACGGGTGGGTGAGGAACTCGGCACCTACGTCTACGCGCTGCTCGACCCCCGCAACAGGTCGGTGTTCTACGTCGGCTCCGGGCGGGGCACCCGGGTGTACGGCTACGTGTGGGAGGCGCTGGCCGAGAACGAGCACCGGCAGACGCTCGAGGATCCGGAGACCGACGGCGCCGAGGTGAAGGCCGCGACGATCGCCCGCATCCGCGAGATCTACGACTCCGGCCACGAGGTCGAGCACTACATCGTGGCGCATCGCGTCGCGGACACCGGTGGCGTCGCCGACGCGGTGCGGGCTGGAGTCGTGGGAGCGCTGGGGCTCGTCGAGGGCGCCGATCTCGGCAACCTCGCCGGCGGCGCGGGCGAGCAGCGGGCCGTACCCGTCGACGACCTCGTGTTGCAGTACGCGGCAGAACCCGTGCCGAATCTGCCCACCCCCTGCGTCGTCCTCGAGGTGCCCGCCGCGTCCCGGCGGGGCGTGACCTCCGAGGAGG
>NZ_JBHUSF010000248.1:0-13743 GCF_042673295.1 Rhodococcus sp. NPDC057014 | reverse complement strand
TTAACCCCCCCCCACCCACCACCCCCCCTCTCCCCCCGCGGGGGTTTTTGTTTTTTGCTTTTTTTGGGTGGGGGGTGGGGGGGGGGGGGGCCCCCCCCCCCCCCCCCCCACGCCGACGTGGGAATGTCATACCTGCCACCTGACTTGCACAGATTTAGTGTGCCAACGCTGACTACGAGTGCGGGATGTCCAGCGCGGTGAGGATGCGGGCTGCGTCGGCGGTAAGTGGGTCGGCGGCGGTGTGGGGTTGGCCGGCGATGGTCAGGCTGATTTCTTGCAGGGGCCGGAGGGTTCACGATGCGTCCGATCGAGATCCCGGTCTCGGCTTGCAGGTAGCGGGCTACGGCGAGGGCGGTGAACACGACGGTGAGGTGGGCTTCGATCACGTCTCGGGTGTGGTGGAACATCGGCCGCGCCCGTAGATCAGTTTTCGACATGCGGAACGACTGCTCGACGTGCCAGAGGTCGTGATATTTGCCGATGACCTCGCCCGGTGTCATCAGGGTGGCGGAGAGGTTGGCGGATGTAGCCCTTCAACCCGACCAGCGACCGGGCCCGATCGAGAGATACGCTGTCGAGGGTGCGGCCGCCCGCGGTGGACACGGACGAACCTCGTCGATTTCGGTGCCTTCGCCCCGTCGACGACCTCGCGGGCCCGGGCGTCTTGGGCGTTCAGGGTTTGGTTGTCGCGGACGGCGCGGCGCTTCGAGTACTGCCACACCGCCCGCCACGACTTCGGATGTCCGGCCGCGTCCCAGACGGGTTCGGTGCGGTGACGGACATTGTTGACGGCGCTCTTGGTATGCCTCGGGGTGACGGTGCCGATGATCTGACCGTCGGTGAAAACGTCACCGTTCCAATGGAAATGGTTCCCCAGATCAGCGGGCACCTTGGTGATACGGGAGCCGACGATGAACTTCAGGCCGGCGTCGTCGAGGTCCTTGAGGTTGCCGGCCGACGGCATGCCGGCGTTCGCGGCGACGACCATCTCGACACCGACGATGTCGTGCCGGGTCTGGACTGCCGGATCATGGGCACGATCGTGTGGCTTTCGGCCTTGTTGCCCTCGAAACAGCCGCGGCATGCTCGAAGCATTTCGTGGCGACACGATCCCGGTAATCGCTCGTAGCGCCGGCCTGCAACCTCTCCCGAGCCGTCTGCAGCAGGGCCGTCAACTCACCGTCCGTGTGTGCGGACCCGAGGTGTTCGACGACTTTGTCGCGGCGGCCCTGCTTGACCGCGATCTGCACCGCCGTCGCCCGGACGCAGTCCGAACTTTGCGAATGTACGCCGCCACCTGCCAGATCCTACCGACCCGTTAGTGCGCCAGATCTCGAAGCAGCAAGCTCTCTACCAGCGCAGACGCCACGTCGATCCTGGCAATTCCCTCCGACCTGTGCAAGTCAGGTTCGGCGGTGAAGATCCGGTTTTGCAGCCTCGCCGAGGATGCACATTCATCTGTTCGGCCAGCCCGCCGGTGCAATAGGAACCATGCCGGTACCGCCAGCGCAAATCCACAATCATTTCCGCGTCGACCACTCGTCGGCCTGGCCTATCGGGATATTGATGTCACGTGAGGGGGGGTAGTCACCCGCCCATCAAGCGGGTGGGTCGTAGTGCACCCCGCGCACTCACCCATCCACTGTGGAACAATCGACATTATGACCCATCGGCCCTGTCGGGGTCATCCTCACGGCCTCGACGATCCCACCGGCGAGGCCGAACACCACTGATCTGCTTCGTCGGGCGTTTTAGCCTCATTGATCCAAGGTGCGGAGACTCCACCTCGGGCACCTCCGTGAACGCGTCGGCGAGGTACGGTGACCGCAACCTCGCCGACTGTCCGTCCGGATGAACGGATCATCCGCTATCTGTGTCAGCTGGCTACGTCAGTTCCCGGCGCGAGCTTGAACGATCGTGTTGCTGGGCGTTCGAACGCCCAGCCGTGACAAACAATGCCGTGAAGACCTGCGGACCCGCCGGCGACCACGATGTTGAAGTTGTCGGGAGTGTTAGTCATAGGGACCATGTTGCCCGGCAGGATGTGGCTTTGATCGGTCTTGCCCTGCGGGGAGTTCACCGTGCCCTCGATCAGTTCCTTCTGAACTTCCTTCGAGAACTCGCTCAGCGGGACCTGGCTGCGTTCCCAGAGAAACTGCCGCACATCCGCAAGGTTCGTGAAACCGTCCCTGTACATAATGTCGGCCCAGTTGCCGTTAATGATCACAGTCATCGGGGAGCAACCCACAATGATCCATGAGCCGGCGGTGGTCCTCATACTGGTGGCGATAGAGTTGAGATAGGACTCGCCGGTCTGACTCCAGATATCGCCGATCTCAAGGAACGAGTTGGCACTCAGAGCCGTTACACAGTTCTCTTGGCTATCGAACCCTCGCTGTACATGAAGTGGGCCCCAGGGGTTTCGCTCATCCCACTCGCCGATGCACATCGTGTATCGCATCGGTGAGCCGTGCACCGACTTGCTGACGACGCTTGGGATTGACCCCGCTATGTTGATCATGACTAATCGCAGTGCCCGGCCGATCGTGGCGTTCGCGCGGCCACCAATTCCGAAACACTGGAACTGATAATTGATCCCGAGCGCATCGCGGGCGGGACCGTTGACTACCAGGAGTGGAGTGATGGGATTACTATTCACCGCCATATCACCGAGTCTGAAAACCGGATCTGCAGCCGCCTCCACCGCAGCCAGAACGGCAGGGAAATAGTCCGGCCGGCAACCAGCCATAACTGCGTTGGCGGCAATCGCTTCCACTGTGGCCACACCCCCGCGCGGGGATAAGACCCCGATCACTTCATCCGAGGGACGATCAACAGTTTTCAACATCGCCTCAACCCGCTCGGGCGTCGGCGGAATTAGCGGGAAACCGTCCCCAAGATTCTCTTTCTCCGCGAATTCATAGAAACTTTCAGCAGTGGCGTCGCTAGGAAGTCGGAGTACAGCTGATGTCACGGGTTCTACCTCTCCCGGCCCCATCCGGAACCTTAGAATTGACGTACGAAGAGTGTGAACTGCACCGGACGCCTTTGAGAATCAACGCGCAGCGTGCCGATCAGTACTCTTCACGGGGATAATTGAGTGCAGGAAAACCGGGCGGTGCCCGAAGTTTCCGCTCGCGTGCGGAGTGCAGGTTGCGAATATTGCTAGGACGAGGCGAGCTGCGTGAGCGCGGCCTCCACATCAGCAACTCGCTCGTCGGCGATACTGATGATCTCGTCTTCCGTCATAACTTCGTAGGCTGCGGGGAGTGAAATCACCGGCACATGAGCTTGTTTCTTGTACTGCAGAGTCTTCTCGGCCAGCGTTTGGAAGCCTGCAGTCACGATGACCACAACGGGCAGCCCCCTCGCTGCAAGCTCCGCGGCGGCGGTGGCCACGCTGTTAGTGCAAGACCCGCAGTTGCCGAGTCCGATGACCGCAGCGTCAACACTGCTAGCAATCTCGTCGTAGCGCTCGGGGAGATACGGGCGGTCGTCCTGCCACCGCCGGTGCTCGATCTCTTTGCCCGGACCGTCCAGGTATGCCTCCAGCCGCTCTCGGTAGTACGTCCACGAGCGCCACCCCCCTTGCGTGACGACTGCGAGCCTCTTCCCCTGCAGGCTCGGCAAGCCCGACACCGCGACTCCATCACCGTCTGCGGCCTTGCCGCGCGGGTCGATAAGCGTGAGGTAATCGGATACTGCTACGTCACGACTTGGGCTGTCCACAACGCTCATATTGTTCTCCATTCCGATGGCGGAAGCCCCCCACGGGCTAACAAACCATCATTAGTAATGACCTCTGACCAACGCTACACTCGTCCAGATCCTTCGTCCATAGAGTGACGAAGTTCACGAAAGTCGCCCATCACCCCTGCATGACACCCATAAGCAGCCCCATCCAGAGATTCGGCCGGGAGCGGCGAACGCGGCCTCCTGCCAGCATTCTGCGCCCGGAAGGCGCCTCCGTAACCATTTTGCACTCAGGGACTGGACACCGCCGGCTCCGGGAGGACCCTGTAACCGCGGCGGTGTTGACGCCTTGCCCTGTCAACCCCTGCCCGGCATTCGGCCACGGGTTGACCAAGGCGAATGCTCTCCTCCAGGCCACGGCTCGCGGTTGGCTCGTGACATACGCTAAGTACCCGAACCCGACCGATCGCTCCTCGGTAATTACAGACGCCCCCAACATGACGGCGTGGACTCTCACCTCGCGTACGTCCTCTGGCACGTATTCGGCCAGCGGAGCCCTCGACCTGGAGTGGACGACTGCGGACCGGTACGGACCACCTCGCCACCAGCTCTCGCGATGCCGACCGGAATCAGCGCCAACCTACGCCCGGCAGCACCCACCGCGGGCAAATGCGCGAAGCCACCTCAGAATGTTGCGATGGGGTTGACCGCGCTGCCGGAAGTGGCTTCAAACCGAATTGGGGCGGCCGACAGTAGGAAGTCCCACTGTTGAAGGCGTTCCGCAGTCTGCGCGCACTCGTAGAGATCGCAATGATCAATAAGCCACAAACCCATGGCCGACTGCCCCACGGTGTGAATCGGGAGAGGTATCGTGTCGTATCCAGACGGCAGAGTATCCTGCCCGGTATCGCAGCCCACATAGGCCACGTCGCGTTCGCGTAGCCACGGCAGACAGGCTGCGTGCCAACCCGGCTGGCCATCTATCCCCGAAATACGACGATCCGTCTCACGGCGCATACGGTCGTAGCCCGTCCGCAGCAAAACCGCATCGCCGGATTGAACTACGACATTCTGGCGCTCCTCCGCAGCAGCAAGATCTTCCGGAAAGATTGGTTCGCCGAGCTCCAGCCAGTCGACCCCTCGCGCCTTGGGAATATCGAGAAGAACGCCACGTGTCATCAGGCCAGCCGAAGCGACATTGACGCTACCGAATTTGATCCCGCCTTCGGCGTCGACCACGTCGACGACCTCCCGGGCGTTGTAGAACTTACCGTCCCAGAAGATATGCGAAACCGCATCTAGGTGCGTGAACGCAGCATCGTGGCAGTCGTAGCGCACCTTCTCATTGACACCTCCCCATCGGTGTTCCTCCGGAGGGAAGTGCTGCACTTCCGTGTCCCGCGCGGTTGAGTCGGTAGCGGTCGCCACATCCCACGCGCATGAAACACTGATCCCATGCCTGGCGGCCGCGATTCCACGCAACCGCGCCTCCGGGGTGATGAGGTTCAGAGTGCCGAGCTGGTCGTCCAGTCCCCAACGTCCCCAGTTCGACAATTTGGTGAAGAAGCCGAGGACATCGTCGGTAGTCGGCGGATGCTGTCGTGAGTACACAAATGCTCCTAAAGAAAGGTCGTCAATCCACCCGTAACGACGAGTCCTGGCAATGACGATCGGTGAGCTGCGGTCTTAGCCTGGTGACCGCGTTGTCCAACCACCATCAACCGGCAGGTGGACTCCGGTTATGAAGCGGGCCTCATCACTGGCCAAGAACAAGGCAGCCCTCGCAATATCCCAAGGATCCCCGGCGTGACCGAGCGCGCTTTGCTCGCCGAACGGATAACTCTCGACGTCAAAACCTGCGTCCTGCATCGTCTGACGGCGTACCGGAGTATCAATCATGCCCGGCGAAACGGTGTTCACCCGGACACCATCGCGCCCATGTTCATTGGCGACATCGATTGTGAGGCCCAATAGCGCAGCCTTGGAGGATGCGTAGGCGGCCTGACCGCCGGAGTTGGCGCGGATCGAAGCCACAGAACCAATGTTGACAATCGAACCACCACCGCCCGCGATCATTACAGGGAGGGCGGCCCGGGTCATCATGAAGGGGCCAAGAGTGTTAACTGCCAACACTTTCGAAAAGAGCTCGGCTGTTGTATCGGCAACACCGGCGAGAGGAGTGTACGCGGCATTGTTGACCAATGTGCTGACCGTCCCATAATTATCTCGGGCTGCTGCGACGATCGTTTCACACGTGTTCTCATCGGAAATGTCGCCGGCTACAACAATGGCCTCGCCACCAGCCTCGGCAATCATTCGCTGCGTAACCGCAGCGCGATCTTCGTGAAGGTCAGCGAGGACCATACGTGCACCTTCGCGAGCGAAGAGCAGCGCGATGGCCTGTCCAATGCCGATGCCCGACCCACTCGAACCGGCTCCAACGACAATCGCAACTCGATCTTTCAGTCTTTCAAGGGAAGTCAATGTTTGTCACCTTTCACTTGCGTAGCTACTAAGAGGTGCAGCGATCCCAGCCCGATACTGTTGTGACAGAATGCTGGGTGGAGCTGCGAAACCGAAAGGCCATGGCGAATAGACGGTATCGAGCCATCCTGAGCCGATGGAACTGCAAGCTCAAGGGACCATCGTGTGCTAGAGGGTGTGGACGCGACGGCGACGAAACAGCCACTTGTCATCAACCTTGACCAGTTCATCCTTGTAATAGCCAGCCATGGTGATCTCGCTCCGATCTTCTACTGACGTGACGAGAGTGAGATAGCACTGCCCGATTGCCCCGACTGCAGTCGGGGCAATCACGAGGTTGCTATTCACATGCCAGACCCTGGCTGTGTCACCGCCTGTAATTCTCTGAGCGAGCTCACGCAAAGCCGCACGTCCTCTCGTTACTGACGTTGGCGCGTCAATCGCAGTGTCGCTTTCAGCCAGCCCGAGTTCACCGTCCTCCGTGAAGCAGTCGAGCCAGGCGTCCACATCATGCAGGTCGATCGCGAACGCAAAGCGGGAGTACAGCTGCTGGATCTGAAGGTGGTCTTCCAGTGTCAAATCAGTTATTGCAGTCGACTCGTTCACACGCAACTCTCCTTGGTCCTCATTTTCCAAAACGAACGATGGGCTGCACCTTCGATGCCGACGTAAACGGCGTTCCGGTCCGTCGCGTCGCTATGACCTTGAGGTAGGACACTTCGATACGATGTGGTCGACCACATACACCCAACAACCCATTACAGGTGGCACTGACGATCTCGTCCGCGGGGGTTCATGGGACGACAGCGCCGGCTCACGGCTCGCCGGGCCAGGCTCCCTTTCGAGAGCCGATTACGAAGGCCTAGTGCCCATGTTGGCCGCGACTTGCGTATGGCGCCGTCAGACGGTGGCTGCTACTGGTGTAGATGAGTCTTTGCGAGCTGCCAGGTAGTGCTGTGCATCCAATGCGGCGGCACATCCCGATCCGGCCGCAGTAATGGCCTGTCGGTAAGTACGGTCGACCAGGTCGCCGGCCGCGAAGACTCCATCCAGATTTGTCCGAGTACCGTCATAGGTCACGACATAGCCGTCATCGTCAAGGTCGACCTGTCCCCGGACCAGATCACTGCGCGGATCGTGGCCGATCGCGACGAAAAGTCCCCCAAACGGGAGCTCACTCTCGGCACCGGTCGTGCTGTCCCGCAGCCGCAGTCCGTTGACCGAATCATCGCCCTGAATCGCAGTTACCTCAGAGTTCCATATCCACTGGATCTTCTCGTTGGCATTGGCCCGATCAATCATGATCTGGCTGGCTCGCAAGGAACTACGCCGGTGAATCACCGTCACCGACGTCGCGAACCGAGTCAAGAAGTCGGCCTCCTCCATTGCGGTGTCACCGCCGCCGACGATCGCGACATCCTTGTCCCGGAAGAAATACGCATCGCAAGTCGCACACCACGACACGCCATTTCCGGAGAGTTCGTCTTCGCGAGGAATCCCGAGCTTGCGGTATGCCGAACCCATCGCGAGGATTACCGCATCAGCAGTCCACTCGTCCGTGGAGGTGCGCACGATCTTGATCGAACCAGTGAGGTCGACCTCGGTAACGTGGTCGCTGACGAGTTCAGCCCCGAACCGCTCAGCCTGGGAGCGAATTTGCATCATCAGTTCGGGTCCGGTGACACCTTCAGCCGCCCCGGGGAAGTTCTCGACCTCGGTGGTGTTCATCAGTGCGCCGCCGAACTCACTGCCCTCGAATAGTAGCGGCTTCTGATCCGCGCGGGCCGCGTACAGTCCTGCTGTATAACCGGCCGGACCGGACCCGATGATGATGACACTTCGGTGATTAATCACGATTCTCTCGCTCCGTTCAAAGTTTCGAAATCTTCATGCCCAGAGGTCAGACCTCGCCGGGGCTCGGATGGTGCGCTAACGCCTCTGGCGTTGAAGCCGGGATCCGTCTCGCGCACTACGAATCCATCGTCACCAGCTCAACGACCTTCAGATCGAGCGGGCAACTCGTCTATGAATTCCGTCCCCTTCGTTCAAGGCATCGATCCGCTCCAAGTCGATGAGTGACAGCTCCCAGGATCGGCGTTTGAGCGTGGCTCTTCTCCAGTTTGTCCCTCAGGATCGGAGTGTATCCAACTTCGATCCTTCGCATTCCACTCTAGACTAATGATTATTCGTTAGTCTAGAGGTGAGGGTAGGAAATGTGGCCCATCGCGAGTCAGGGCTCGAGCTCGGTGAGCCGCGGTTCTCGCACGGACGGCGTCGTCCGTCGGTCGGTCGGTCGGTCGGACGAGGAGAACGATGAAATCGCCACCAGGTCCAGCGTAAGGGCGGTCGGATAGTGCAATGCATAGGCGACCGCGGGCGGGCGATGATGCGCGGGGCCATTTGCGCCACGTAAACAGCTCGAGGAACATGATCCCATCAGATCGACCTGGCTTGAGGTCGCGGAGAGCGTTACCACCGGCAACTGAGGCTCTGCGTTGGTTCGCTCCGGACAGGCTTCAATGCGCTTTAGCCGTCGACTACCAACAGTATCGATCTGCCGATCTCTTGACCCCGTTGCTGCAGCAACGTTTGCGGCAGACCGCCAGGGTTCGGCGAGCCAACGTGAGCGGCGCCTCGTAGCGTCCGCGGCGGCGACGGCCCCTGACTGTGGCGCATTTCCGTCGCTGCCAAGTCCGTGTCCTACCGATTTGCGCCACAAATCATGCCAAGACTGCGCCGGCACGAGTGCGGACCGCAGATCAGTTCCGTATCGCACGAGGCGAATCGTGGCCTCGTGCGGTCAATCTTGCGAGATCGCGGTCCACGCAGAATCTGCGGCGGCTGAGGCGATGGTGCCGGATCGAACGGGGCCGTGGCGGACTGCCCGTTCCTCAGCAGGGCAAATCGATCGATCCCGCCAAGGAGTTCGGCCGTCACCGTAGTCGGAGGACTCCGCCGGTCCATGCACGAACTCGACGAGAGGATTCACAAGAGGACCCGTGTGGATCCCTCAGCGACGGACGACGACAATCACAAATCACTGATGACCGTGCCGCGCTCATTCGCGCCGATACTTTACATGGCTGATGCGCCATGGGACGCCCGGGTTGCGCCGGCATCTGGCAGAAAGAGGAGCATGCAGCCTTCCCGCACTGCCGCCAACTGACATTGCTGTCGGCCGAGCTGCATTCCGCTTCCGCCTACGACCGCATCATTACAGAATCGGCCACCATAGCGGACCCAACGCCGACTTGAGAGTCACCGAAGTGACTCGTGCCGACCTTTTCATGGGCGGATCCGGCCGCAGGGCTCACGGACGTCCGGCTGCTTACGCAGGGTTCTCCACGCCATACATACCTATACCCCTATACCGCGCTCCTTTTGACAAAGAATTCAGGTTGCCCTGGCCACCTTGGCCGGCATAGCGCCCTCCCCCTCCGGCACTAGCATCACCTCCGACGAAGGCATGAACGGTATTGGACGAAAATCTGCAGCGCCTTCTGCTCCGACGATGCCCAGCGCGAACCTACTGTATCGGTCGGCGATATCAGCCGCCGACAATAGGCCATCCTCACGGAACCACCGGGCGACGGATACACACATCTCACGAATCGCAAAGGACGCCACCTTCGGCGAGTCGACAGTAAAGACTCCCTCGTTCTGCCCATCGACAATCAATTGACGGAACCCACGTTCGTGTCGACGCCGAATATCCTGTGCTACAGCATGGTCAGGATCATGCAAGTGAATTGCCTCCTGATTGACGATCAACGCCTGGCGCCGGTGCGTCGCGTGCCGGTAGGCGTACGCCGCGGTCGCGGCACGCAGCCGCTCGATGGGATCGCTATTCTCTGCCAGCACGCGCTCAAAATCGCGGACAACGTAATGGAGCGTCTGGAGAACGATCTCGCTCAACAGCGAACCCTTCGACTCCATGTGGTTGTAGAGGCTTGGGGTTCGTATACCCAACTCCTGCGCGATCTCCTTCAAAGAAGTTCCGTGGTATCCGCGCTCGGCGAACAGCGAAAGCGCTGCCTCTCGAACGTCGTCCTTCGTGACCGGCGTAGCGGCCACCGACCGTCCGGCCCCGTGCCGCTTCATGGCTTTGCCTCTTTCAACTCCACGGTCGCCTCCATGCACACCGACCTGAACTCAGTCGACAATCGTCGAGCTCTATCGTGCATACCAACCAACACAGCACGCCGTCCGTCCGAAGAATGACGTTGGACCGTTTCGGGCAGTGCTGGTCGGACAGGCCGACGTTGTTCAGTTTGCGACGGCATTGGCACAAAACGTCATATCCGCACGCAGGTTCACTGCATCGACTCCACCGGCTGCGTCCGCACGTTCACCGATATTCACGTACTGATACGCATCCTTGTCGAGTGCAGTGTTGGCCGAAATGTGGGTGCGGAAGAGCTCACCGGTCGAGATGTGCGGCATGCCGTCGGTGACCGCGAGCGACTGTTCTTGCGCACCGTTTCTTTCATCTGACTGACCGCGTAGGACAAATCGCATGGGCCGACCCTTCGAATTCAGTGGCGGCGTGTGCGTTCCCCTCACACCGCCGGGTGGTCCGAACCGACCCAGGCAGCCGGGACGGCACATACTAATGATAGTTAGTATAGTCGTGAGATCGCTCGCCCGTCCAGGCGAGATGATCTGACGGAACTCGGTCCTCGCTATTGATCCAGGAGATTTTCCGAAAATGCCGATGCTCATCATTCATGCCGTGATTGCGTGCGCGAGTCTGATCGCGCCCCGCGCAATCCAACGAGTCCTTACGAATATCGCCGTGGCACGAGCCGACGCAAGGTGGCTAGCGACCGTAGCGAGCGAAGATATGGAGCCTCTAGACCGTCGTTGCCCTGACGACAGACTGGGCTGGGCCGACAGGGTGCCCTTTCGGTAGATGACCACCGGCTCGCAACCCATATTGTGTCGGTCAAAAAAGAATCGCTGTATACGATGCTAGTGCGTGACGGATTCGGGGCGAGGTGACGAGCTAATTTGACCGATGACGAGCGTGGCCGTGCGCTGGGCCAGCTGGAATCTCTCCCGATTACGCGGGTGAGAGCGGGCATCGCAGATGCACTGTGATCTCCGAGAACCATTTGCGCCATCGAGCGATGGAATTCAGGCAGTCTGATCGCCATCGATCACGCCGGAACCACCGCACTGGACGTCCACCTCGTCTGAGACGACCTCGCACCCACAAGACTCCACCACCATCCGCGCCTCACAGCAGCGTCACCCGATTTCGACTGAATCACCTCAGCCGGATCCTCTTTAACCGACCAAGTGGGGCACAGGTTTCCTCATCTCCCATCTGATCGGCCACAGCCGTGTTCAGCGGGTGTTGCGGCATTGGAAAATGGCCTCACCTGGGTCGACCACTGGACCGAGAACGCAAACGCTTCGTCGCTAGTCCGCAGAGAAAATCGGCGATCCCCTCGACGAATCCTAGCGAAGGTCTCAAAGTCCACGGAATCAGACGGCGCGGATTCCGTGTTGGCGACATACTGGCCGCATGGGTGTAAACACACTTCCTCCCGGCGCTGCATGTTCGGATTTGGATAGTGTTGTCTGCGTTCGAGTGTATGAAGCTTTCGGCGCTCCTCAGGGTGTACACGTGAGGGCGGGCTTCTGTCATTGAGATGACATGCGGTGGTCGAGCCGTCATACGGAGTGCACGGTCGCATGCGGCGCTTCGCAATTTCGAGCATGAATTGGCGATTGGCCCCCGCGAAGCGGGTTGCCCGTTCGACCTTCACGCGCAGCGACGATCTCTGCAGCGATGGAAATCGCGGTCTCCGCCGGCGTTCGGCCCCCGATGTCGAGTCCGATCGGTGCGTGCAGCCTGTCGAGTTCGATGTCGCCGAGGCCGAGCAGTCGAAGTTCCCGCTCGCGGTTCAGACAGGTCCGGCGCGATCCCATTGCACCCACGTAGCCCACATCGAGTCGGAGGGCACGCTCGAGCAGGGGTATGTCGAATTTCTCGTCGTGTGTCAGAACGCATAATGCTGCCCTCGAGTCAAGCTGCTGCGCTTGCAGATACCGGTGTGGCCAGTCGACGACTATGTCGTCCGCCTCCGGAAACCGCGCTTTGGTGGCGAAGACCGGTCGTGCGTCACAGAGCGTGACGTGATAGCCCATGAGCTTTCCCACCTGGGTGACTGCGCGGGCAAAGTCGATCGCTCCGAATACGATCATGCGTGGAGGCGGGGCGAAGCTGTTCACGAAGAGCCTGATGGGTGCTCGGCAATGATCCCCGGCGCCGCATTCGATGATGGTGCTGGAGCCAGCGCTCAGCATGCCGGCCATCCGGATCTCGATGGCACGGTCGAGGTCGGCGTCGCCGGTGGATCCGCGTAGCACTCCGTCGAGGTACATGTATGTCGTGTTGAGGCTGTCGAGCGAGGTAGCGAGTGCTACGGGCGTCTGTGTGGACACGGAGTGGTGCACTTCCTCCAGCATCCGCGCAAGGAGGGGTGTGTGGGGGCTGATGATGACCTCGATGGTGCCGCCGCATGTCAGTCCGGTCGCGAAGGCGTCGTCGTCGGATACGCCGAATCGCTGGTAGGACGCCTTGCCGCCTGTGATGACGTCGTGTGCGATGTCCACGACGGCTGCTTCGATGCACCCACCGGAAATACTGCCGACCACGGTGCCATGTTCGGAGACTGCCATCGCGGTGCCCGGGCCGAGTGGGGCGCTGCCGAATGTCTGGACGACGGTGGCGACCGCGTAGGTGATGTTCTCGCGGTTCCAGTTCACGAGTTGATCGAGTATCTCGCGCATGTTTGGCACCTCCTTTGGTGACCTACTGAGATAGACTAATTAACATTCGTTATAATGAGCGTTTGCCCCGATCCGGGACCTGTCCGGTTCGGCGGCTGAAAAGTTGAGGATCATGACTGACTACATCGATAAGCGTTCCGCGTCCGTGCCGTCTGTTACGCGTGCGGACGTGTTCGATGCGGCGTTGACTCTGTTCGCTGAACGTGGGTACCACGGCACGTCGCTCAAGCAGGTGGCGGAGCGCCTGGGCATCCGGACACCCGGTCTGTATAACCACATGGAGTCGAAGAGTGCGCTGTTGCGTGAGATCGTGCTCGGCACCCTCGACCACGTTGTGGCGAACTTCGACCAAGTGATCGCCGAGGTCGAGGATCCGGTGGAACGGCTGCGGGCGGCGACTGAGGTCTATGCATTGCACCATGCCACCCACCCGAGGGAAGTACTGGTGGTCAATCAGGACACTTCGAGCCTCGACGAACCGGAGCGAACCACGGCGCAACACATTCGCCGAAACCACGAGCGGGCGTTTCGGCAGATCATCATCGACGGTCGGGAGGTGGGCGTCTTCGCCGTCGAGACTCCGAAGCTCGCGTCGTTCGCGATCCGCGAGATGTGTGTGAGTATCGCGCGCTGGTTCCACGTGGGCGGCGAGTTGACAGCCCAGGAGGTGGCCCGTCAGTACAGCGAATACGCCTTGAGCATGGTGGGCGCAAAACGAGCATCGGCTCGTGGCGCGTGGAGGCCGGCCGCCGCGCGCTGACGGCG
>NZ_JBHUSF010000247.1:0-13909 GCF_042673295.1 Rhodococcus sp. NPDC057014 | reverse complement strand
TCTCCATGCAACTCGACGGCAGGAAGCTCAGGTACTTGCGCACCCACTCGAACGCGGCCTTCTCGTCGGGAGCCACGTGGTGCAGGTTGCCGTACTGGGCCTGATTCCGGGCACCACCGAGTTCGTCGAGGCTGACGTCCTCGCCGGTGATCTTCCGGACCACCTCGGGCCCGGTGACGAACATGTACGACTCCTCGGTGGCCACCAGCACGTCGGTGTTGATCGGCGCGTACACCGCGCCGCCCGCGCACTTGCCGAGGATCATCGAGATCTGCGGGCACATGCCCGACAGCGGCTCCTGCCGACGGCCCAGTTCCGCGTACCAGGCCAGCGACGTCACCGCATCCTGCACCCGGGCTCCGCCGGAGTCGTTGATGCCGACACACGGGCAGCCGATCTTCGCGGCGAACTCCATGATCGCGGCGACCTTGCGGCCGAACATCTCGCCGACCGACCCACCGAACACGGTCTGATCGTGCGAGAACACCGCGACCGGGCGTCCCTCGACGGTCCCGTGGCCGGTGACGACGCCGTCGCTGTACAGCGCGTTCGGGTCACCGGGCTGGCGCATCAGACCGCCGACCTCGATGAAACTTCCCGGGTCGAGCAGCATGTCGATGCGTTCGCGCGCGCTCGGAATGCCCTTCTTCGCGCGCTTGGCGATCGCCTGCTCGCCCGCGGGTTCCTTTGCCGTCTCCAGCTTTTCGCGCAGTTCGGCAAGCTTCTCTGCGGTCGTGGTGGTCACTGATGCGCTCCGGTTCCGGCGGCCTGGATCGCCGCCAGCTTCTTGGTGAGGTCGGCACCGACCTTCGCGATGTACGGCTCGTCGACGATCTGGATGTGATCGCCGCCCACGTGGATGATCTCCAGGTTCTTCACCGCGTCACCCCAGCCACCGTCCGGCTTCCGGGTCTTGAACGCGGGCTCCAGATTCATCACGTCGTCGTGGTAGCGGTCGGCCATGTACAGGACGACGTCGCCGTCGTACTGCTCGAGCTCGGCGGTCTGGATGGCACGGTTGTCGAGCCACGACGTGCGCTGGTGCTCGATGATTCCGCCCGGAATCTTGGTGCCACTCAGCTTGAGCAGTTCCGTGAGGATCTTGATCTGCTCCTCGTCGCTCTCCGCCGCAGCGAGCTTGTCGTACGGCAGCGGGTAGTCCACGTTGTACGTCTTCTTCGCGAACGCCGCGTACCGCTGCCAGCGCTTCCGGATCTCGTCGGGGGTGTCCTCGACCTTCTCCCCGGCCATGACCGTGTCGATCAGGCCGACGATCCGGACGTCCGCGCCCGACTCGCGCAGCAGCTTCGCGACCGCGTATGCCAGCACACCGCCCAACGACCAGCCGTACAGCACGTACGGCCCGTCGCCCTGGATCTCGCGGATCAACGGCAGGTACTCCGCCGCCCGGACCTCGATCGGGCCCTCCGTGCGCTCGAATCCGTACATCGGCGTGCCCTCGGGCAGACGCTTCAGCAGCGGCTCGTACGCGACCGTCGAACCACCGGCCGGGTGGAACACGAACACGGGGACGGCGTCGGATCCCTCCGGGCGGGGCCGCAGCGCGCGGACCAGCCCGTCGATCTTGCCGGAATCCTCGAGGAAACCGCGCACCACGTTGGCGAGTTCCTCGATGGTCGTCGAGTCGAGGACGTCGTCGAACGTGATCTCACCGTTCGCGCGTTCCGACAACCGGGCGGCCAGCTTCTCCGCTGTCTCGTCGTTCAGGATCGGCAGCGTGTTGAAGATGCCCTTGGCGGACTCGCCGGTGACGACGGCCCACGTGGCGAACGTCAGACGCTCGGCGGCGTCGCGCGGCGGAACGTCGGTGCCGGTCGCGTCGGCGAACGCTTCCTTGCTGTCCACGGCGGCTGCCTCGGGAGCAGCGGCCGTCGCCGGCGCCGGGGTGGCCGCGAGGATCGCCTCGGCCTCCGCCTCCACGGACGTGTCCTCGGCGTCGAGAGGGGACCCGGAATCACGGTCGGCCTCCGCGGCCTCCTCATCACGGTCGGCCTCCGCGGCCTCCGCCGCTTCCTTCTCGGCCTTCTGCCTGTTCGCGAGCGCCTGCACCTCTTCGCGGTTCTCGACCGCGTAGCGCAGGTACTTGCCGACCTCCAGCAGGTTCGCGTCACGGACCGCCTGCAGCTGCAGCTGCGGGATGTCGAACTCGTACTCGACGCGGTTCTTGATGCGGACGGCCATCAGCGAATCGAGGCCCAGCTCGATCAGCGGGATCTCGGCGGGCAGGTCTTCCGGGGCGTATCCCATGGACTCGGCGACGATCAGCGCGAGACGGTCTTCGAGCGTCTGCGAACCATTCGGGTCCCACTTCTCGCCGATGTCCTCGACGACCTCGGGCAGCTCTTCTACCGGCGACGTCGCCACCTGCACCGGCGCAGCGACCACCGGCTCGGGAAGCGCCTCCCCGGACGTGACGGCGGCGTCGAACAGCAGCGTGAAACTCGCACCGCTCTTCGCGTGCACCTGCAGCGACGCGCCACCCGGGTGCGGGTTGAGCGTGGTGGTCAGCGTTCCCTCGGCGGGCGCGTGGGCGTGCAGGACGGACGCGGCGAGCGTCACGTCCGACAGCACCTGCGACGCGGCGGCGGTGACCAGTGCGGGCAGGTCGGTGACCGAGCCGGCCTGGACCTCCCACACGTGGCGGCCGTCGGGCAGCGACACGTGCGCACCCGGGACGCGGGTGTTGCCGCTCGAGTCGATCCGGGTCTCCACCCAGTACGGCTTGCGGATCCACGCGGTGCGCGGAACGGCCGCGAAGTCGCCCTCCGGCAGCAGCGAGGACAGGTCCACGGCGTGCCCGTGGACGTACAGCTGCGCGAGCGCGGCGATGACACCGAGCGGCTCGTCCTCCTTGCGCTTGAGCGTCTGGATGAGCTGCATGTCGTGCAGGCCGGCGTCGAACGCGGTGGCGGCCACCGACATCAGGGCCACGGGGTTGGGTGCCAACTCCACGAACGTGGTGTGCCCGCTACCGACCGCGAGGCGGACGGCGTTGGTGAAGTACACGCTGTGGCGCAGGCCCTTGGTCCAGTACTCCTCGCGGTGGATCGGCTCGTGGCCTGCGCGGTAGTAGGTGTCCTTGTCGACGGACGAGTACACGCCCAGCTTCAGCTTGGTCGGCTCGATGCCCGCCAGTTCCGCGGCCAGTTCGCCCAGGAGCGGGTCGACCTGCGAGGTGTGGCTGGCCCCCTTCGTCTTGAGGACGCGGGCCATCTTCTCCTCGCCCTCGGCCCGCGCGACGATGGCGTTGACCTCGGGTTCCGGGCCGCCGATGACGGTGTGCGTCGGGGCCGCGTACACGCAGACCTCGAGGTGCGGGAAATCGGTGAGGACGGTCTCGATCTCGGATGCGCTGTACTCGACGAGCGCCATCAGACGGATGTCGTCGCCCTCGAGCGTGGCCTCGGCCTCACCCATGAGGCGGGACCGGGCGCAGATCACCCGCACCGCGTCCTCGAGCGGCAGACCGCCCGAGATGTACGCGGCGGCAGCCTCGCCCATCGAGTGGCCGACGACGGCCTCCGGCTCGGCGCCGTGATGACGCAGGAGGGCCGCCAGACCGATCTGAATGGTGAAGATGCCGACCTGCGACGTTTCGACGTCATAGTCGATCGCGTCGTCGAGGAACTTCTCCTTCATGGAGTAGCCGGCCTCGTCCTCGATCAGCGCGTCGACCTCGTCGACGGCCGCGGCGAACACCGGGTTCTCCAGGTACAGCTGCTTGGCCATCTTGCGGTGCTGCGAACCGAAGCCCGACAGAACCCAGACGGCGCCCTTCGACGACGGCGAGTCGGCGGTGAACACGCCCTGCCCGGGCTTGCCTGCGGCGACGGCGCGCAGGCCGGTGATGGCCTCCGAGCGGGTCTTCGCCAGGACGACGGCCCGCGAGCGACCGTGGTTGCGGCGCGCGAGAGCGCGGGCCACATCGGCGAGCGGGGTGGTGCTGCCCTCTTCCGTTTCCAGCCAGTCGGCCAGATCGGCGGCGGCCCGGCGGCGACGCGACGGCAGCGCACCGGACACCGCGAGGACGACCGTCGGCTCGGACTCGGCCACCGCGACCTCGGCGGGTACGACCGTGCCGGCGGGCTCGGCGGTGTCGTCGACGGCAGGCCCGGTGTACTCGCGCACCACGACGTGGGCGTTGGTGCCACCGAACCCGAATCCGGACACACCGGCGACGGCCGCGCCCGTGTAGCGCGGCCATGCCGCACCCTCCGGAATGACCTGCAGGTGCGCCTTGTCGAACGCGATGTACGGGTTGGGTCCGGCGAAGTTCAGCGTCGGGGGAAGCCTGTCCTCCCGCATCGACAGGACGACCTTGATCAGACCCGCGGCGCCCGCGGCGGCCTCCAGGTGACCGAAGTTGGTCTTGGCCGACCCGAGCAGCGCGGGCTTGTCGTCGGCGCGTCCACGACCGACGACGCGTCCGAGCGCGTCCGCCTCGATCGGATCGCCGAGGATGGTGCCGGTGCCGTGCGCCTCGATGTAGTCGACGCCTGCCGGGTTGATGCCCGCGTCCCGGTAGGCGTGCCGCAGGACGTCGGCCTGAGCGTCGGGGTTCGGAGCCGCGAGACCGTTGGAGCGGCCGTCCTGGTTGACGGCGCTACCGGCGATGACGGCGAAGATCTCGTCGCCGTCCCGCTCGGCGTCCTCGAGACGCTTGAGGACGACGAGACCGCCGCCCTCCGCGCGGATCATGCCGTCGGCATCGGAGGAGAACGCCTTGATGCGGCCGTTGGGGGCCATCACACCCAGCTGGTCGAAGCCCAGCGTCGCGGGCGGCGCGACGAGCATGTTGACGCCGCCGGCGAGCGCGAGATCCGACTCACCGGACCGCAGCGAGCGCACCGCCTGGTGCACCGCGACGAGCGAGGACGAGCAGGCCGTGTCGAGGGCGATGGACGGCCCGCGGAAGTCGTAGAAGTACGACACCCGGTTGGCGACGATGGACGTCGACGTGCCGGTCAGCGCGTACGGGTGCGCGTGGACGGGATCGCTGACGGCGAGCAACTGGTAGTCGTTCGCCGAGCTGCCGATGAACACACCGACCTGCTCGCCCTTGAGGTCGCTGGCCGGGATGCGGGCATGCTCGAGGGCCTCCCACGTCAGTTCCATCGCGAGGCGCTGCTGCGGGTCGACGTTCGCGACCTCCAGCGGGGACATCGCGAAGAACTCCGCGTCGAACGTCTTCACGTCGTCGAGGTAGCCGCCCTGCGTGTTGGCCTTCTCCACGGCGGCCTTGATCTGCGGGTCGGAGGTGAACTCCTCCCAGCGGCCCTCGGGCAGGTCGGAGATGCCGTCACGACCCTCGGCGAGCATCTGCCACATCTCGGCGGGAGTCGTGCCCGCGCCCGGGAAGCGTGAGGCCAGACCCACGATCGCGATGTCGTGCGCGTCCGACGTCGGCGCCGACGCGTAGTAGGCGGCGTCGGCGGAGTCGTCCGGCTGCTCGGGTTCGCCCTCGATGATGCGGGTGGCCAGCGACGCAATGGTGGGGTGCTGGTAGGCGACCGTCGCGGTGAGCGTGACCCCGACCAGTTCCTCGATCTCCCCGCTGAGCGCGACGGCGTCACGCGACGACAGACCGAACTCTTCCATCGGGCGGTCGTCGGTGATCTGACCGACCGGTTGCCCGGTTGCGTCGGCAATCCAGTTGCGCAGCCAGTCACGCAGCTGCGCGACCGTCATGTCACCTGTGCTGTCTGTGACATTCCCCGTCGCTTCGCTCGCCCCGACCACATTCCCCGTCGCTTCGCTCGCCCCGACCCGGTCATCATCTTTTTCAGCCATCAACTCACCAAGCTACCCGTCAGGAAGTGGACTATTCGGAAACGCTATCGGGGAAGGCCGTCTGCGTGTATCCGCCGCGCAGGGTGCCCTCGATGTAGCTCGCCTTGCACGCGCGGCGGGCGATCTTGCCGCTCGACGTGCGGGGAATCGAGCCCGCGGGAACCAGCAGGATGTCGCGTGCCGTGACTCCGTGCCTGGTCGACAGCGCGGCCCGCACCGTGTCGGCGACGGGCTGCGGGTCGGCCTTGCCGGCACCCGGTGCGCGTTCGGCCACGATCACGAGCTGCTCGGAGGAATCGTCCGCGTCGTAGTTCAGGCCCGAGTGCGTGTTCTCGAACACGACGGCGGGCAGCTGGTTGGCCGGGACCGCGAACGCGGCCACGAAGCCGGGGCGCAGCGCGGTGCTGGCCTCCTGCGCCGAGAACTCCAGGTCCTGCGGGTAATGGTTGCGGCCGTCGACGATCACGAGGTCCTTGACTCGGCCCGTGATGAACAGCTCGCCGTCGATGTACACGCCGTAGTCGCCGGTGCGCATCCAGTTGGCGTCCTCGGGCGTACCCTCCGCGTGGCTACCCTCGGCGAGCCGGTTGGTGAGCTTGTTGTGGAACGTCTCCGCGGTCTCGTCGGTGCGTCCCCAGTAGCCGATGCCGATGTTCTCGCCGTGCAGCCAGATCTCACCGACCCGGTCGTCGGGCTGCTCGATGCGCGACTCGGGGTCGACGATGGCCGCCCACTGGCTGCGCGCGACGTAACCGCAGGACACCTGCGGGATGGCGTTCTCGGCGTCCTGGTCCACCTTCACGACGCGACCGGCGTTGAGCTCGTCGCGATCGACGTAGATGACGCGAGCCTCGTCCGAGTGCCGGGTGGACGACACGAACAGCGTGGCCTCGGCCATGCCGTACGAGGGCTTGATCGCCGTCTTCGGCAGGCCGTACGGCGCGAACGCCTCGTTGAACTTGCGCATCGACGACGTGGTGACCGGCTCGCTGCCGTTGATGAGGCCGATCACGTTGCTCAGGTCGAGGCTCTCGCCGTTCTTCGGCAGGCCGCGGGCGGCGGCGTGCTCGAACGCGAAGTTGGGTGCGGCCGCGAACGTGCCCGCACCGTCCGACACCGCGGCCAGTTCCTTGATCCACCGGTACGGCCGCTGCACGAACGCGCGCGGACTCATGATGGTGATGTACTTGCCGCCGAGGGCGGGCAGGATGACGGTCAGCAGCCCCATGTCGTGGAACAGTGGCAGCCAGGTGACGCCGCGCGAGTTCTCATTGAGCTCGATGGAGTCGACCATCTGCAGCGCGTTCGTGCCGACGGCGCGGTGCGTGATCTCCACACCGGCAGGCACCCGGGTCGAGCCGGACGTGTACTGCAGGTACGCGATGTCGTCGAGATCGATCTCGGGGCGCACCCAGGACTCGCCGACGCTGTCGGGGATGGCGTCGACGGCGATGATCCGGGGGCGTTCGGCGGCCGGGAGGGACCGGAAGAACTGTCGTACACCCGCGGCGGAGGAGGTGGCCGTGAGGATGGCGGCAGGCTTGCAGTCACCGAGGACGGCGTGCAGACGGTCGGTGTGGCCGGGTTCGTCGGGGTCGAACAGCGGCACCGAAATCGTTCCGGCGTGGATGGCGGCGAAGAAGGAGATGACGTAGTCGAGACCCTGCGGCGCCAGGACCGCGACACGGTCGCCGGGTTTGGTGACCTGCTGGAGGCGAGCCGCGACGGCGCGCAACCGGTGGCCGAACTGTTCCCAGGTCAGCTCCTGTGCTTCGCCGTCTCTGTCCCGCGAATAGTCGATGTAGCGGTATGCCAGCTCGTCCGAGTTCTCCCGGGTGTGCCGCTGGACGTAGTCGACCAGCGTGCTTCCCGAGTCGAGCCTGATGTGGCCCGTCTCGTCGATAAAATCATCGAACTTCGCGTTCATTCCATCTCCTCCGAAGCGATCACACAGGCATGCCACCGGCATGACTGCGCCCCAGACTTCCTTCGCCGAATCGGATCTTGTAAAACTCGTGGGAAACGACGTAACACGCCACTCACCCGAATAAGTTCATCGATTCCAAACCATCGATATGTTACAGATTGGCATCGCCGCCCTCAGTACGCTGCGTCTACTCGCCCTTCAGTTGCGAGATGATCGGCGCGAACGCATCCATCTGTGTGGGGAACACACCGACGTAGGACATTGTCGTCTTTTCTCGCACCATACGGATCTGATCGGCGATCTCCTCGAAGCTGCCGATCGCGAGATACGGCGAGCTCAGGATGTCTTCGACGGACAGCTTGGTGTCGACCTCGATGTTGGGAGGGAAGCCCTGGTCGAGTGCGGCGAGCGCCATCTCGGCGGTCTGCTCGCGGTCGTCGGTGATGACGATGGTGGTGATCGTCCAGTTCAGTTCGATGTCGTCGAACCGGTCACCGGCGGCTTCGCGGATCCGGTCGACGCGCTCCATCGTCTTCTCGAGCGTGACACCCGACAGGAGGAGCTTGCCTTCCTTGCTGGTCGGCGTCGCCACGGAGATGATGTCGGCGTACTTGGCCGCGAGCGCCAGCATCTTGGGGCCGCCGCCACCGACGGCGATCGGGGGGCGCGGACCCTGCCGCGGCCGCGGGCTGCCCGTCAGACCCTTGATCTGGTAGTACTTGCCGTCGAAGTTGCACTCCTGGCCGCGCAGCAACACGTCGAGAATCTGCAGGGTCTCCTCGAGCTTGGCGATCCGGACGCCCGGACGCTCGTAGTCGATGCCGCCCTTGTCGAACTCTTCCTTCATCCACCCTGCGCCGATGCCGAGTTCGAGGCGGCCACCCGACAGCACGTCGATGGTGGCGGCGTCCTTCGCGAGGATCGCCGGATGCCGGAAGCCGTTGGCGAGGACGGCGGTGCCGAGCCGGATCTTGTCCGTCGCGATCGCGAGCGCGCCGAGCGCGGCGATCGGTCCCACCTGGTTGCCCAGGTGGTCGGGGATCATGAAGCTGTCGAACCCGAGTTCCTCGGCCTTCTGTGCAAGCTTGACGAACCGACGCGCGCCGCCCTCGTCCGCGTTGCCCTCTCCGCCTGCCGCGAATCGGAACTTACGCAACGAGCTGGCGTCGGAACTCATGAATAGCTTCTCCTGTGGTGTAACGCCCCCGTTCAGGACGTGAACATCGGTGGGTCGGGCACGGGTGGTGCCGCGACAGTGCAGCACTCTACCGGTGCCGGGAAACGCACACTACCGGCGAGTACGCGTCGCGCCTCTTCGTTTGGGACGATTCACGGCTCACCGACCACGGTGAACCCATCCGCCACAAAATCAACTGTGAGCCGGAGTCGGGGCGGCCTCTATCTTCTCGGCTGCCCATCCGGCGATCCACTGCGTGGCCGTCGTGCCGGAGTCGTCGACGACGTACGAGTTGTACATCGCGTGGACCGGGTTGTTGTTGTACTCGAGGAGGCGCAGCCCGCTGCCGATCCAGTTGCTCGGCTTCAGCGCCTGCGCCGGCGCGTCGCAGATCCCGTCTGAGGGGGCGCAGATCTCCACCGCCCGGTCGGTGAGATCACCGAAGCCACCGGGCCGGGGACCGGTCATCGTGATGCCCGGGATCTGCAGACCGGCCAGGGACAGTTCGGCTCCCACACCGGCGACCGGCTGCCCGACGTTCGTCGCGGCGGCCGGATCGCGGCGACCGTCGGCGATGAGCCCGACACCCAGCACCAGATCCGCCGGAACAGGGCCGTCACCTGCGCCGATGCTCGAAGCGACGTCGCCGGCGATGACCGCGCCCTGGGAGAAGCCGGTGAGCAGGAAGCTGGTCAGCGGGCACTCGGCGTGCCGGCGGATCAGGATGTCGTTGGTGGCGGCGGTGCCGGCGCCGCGGCTGTTGTTGTACGACTGCTGCCCGTCCGGCGGGAAGGCGACCGGGTTGGAGAACTGTGCGACGTACGGAACCGTGTACACGTCGGCGCGGGAGGACTCGAACTGCTCCTGCAGCGGCCGCGACACGTTGAGCATCAGCGACGCCGGGTTGGCCGTCGGGTTGTACGGGTCGTCGGTGGCGCTGGACTCCCACGTGCCCGGAACGACGACCACCTGGACGTCGGGGCAGCTCGCCGGCTGGGCGTTGGGACGCTCGGGGCCGGGCGGGGTCGGGATCGGTTTGGGCAGCCGCCCTGCGAGCAGATACCAGAGCGCGATCACTGCGACGAGAATCACCAGCAGGATCACGATCAGCACCAGCAGTGTGCGCAGGAGGCTGCTCTTCTTCTTCCGCGTTCCGCGCCCGGTCACCGACATCGGCGTCTACTTGCAGTAGGTCGCGTGGGCGACGTCCATGTAGGTCTGGGCGTTGGCCGTCGCCTGCTCCTGGGTCAGTTCCTGACCCGCAGCGGACGCCTCGGTGCCGACCATCGCTGTGACGAACACCATCGTCTCGGGGTCGCTCTTGCCTTCGGCCTTGGCCTGACAGATGAAGTCGGCGGTGCTCACGGCCATGGTGCCGTCGGCGGCGGGCTCGATGCCCTTGGCCTTCAGCGCGTCGAGGAACTTCTGGCCGTCGGCGCTGACCGGGACCTCGCTGGGGCCGGGGAAGTCGCCCGGGACTTCCTCGGGCTGCGCCGGCGGTGCGGTGGCCGCTTCGCCGGGACTCGTCACCGGTGCGGAAGCGCTCGCGCTGGGCGTGGCGGACGCCGAACTCTCGGCGGAGCTGGATGCGGCCGCGGACGTCGTGGTCGTGCTGGTGGACGGGTTGGACGTCGCCGTGGAGTCGTCGCTACCGCACCCGACCAACAATCCGCTCGCTGCGACGGCGAGCGCGCCTACCGCGATCGACCGTCGGAAGGTGGTGCTGATACGTGAGTGCTGCGGCATCTATTTCCGTCCTTGCTTTCCAAGTCGTTGTCTCTCGACAGGGTACAGACGCAGATCGGGCGGAACCCTGGTCCGCCGGACCCGGTCCCGCCCGCTGCGCGTGAGATTTCTAGTACGGTGCGGCCATCAGTGAATCTCGGCCTTGTTGTCGATCACTGTGACGTAACCGGTCTGGAAGTTCTGCTGGACGCCACCGGGAATGGCGAACTTGTCGCTGATCGGGAACCCGAGCCGGCCACCCTCGTAGCCGGCGCTCTTCCAGGCGTCGAAGATCGGTCCGTTCTCGACGGCCCAGGCGCCCGACAGCGGACTCCAGTAGATGTTGCCGCCTTCGAACTGGTTGAACCGGCCGCCGTCCTTGACGGGGATCTCGCTGGTCTTCGGGAATCCGAGCCAGCCGCCCTCGTAACCGAGTTCGGCGTATTTGCCCATGATCATTCCCTGCACGCGGTGGGTGCCGTTGGCGGGACTGAAGTACATGGCGCCGATCTCGAAGCCCTGCACGGCGCCGTCCTTGCCGGGTGTGGGAACTTCCTCGGCCACCGGGTACCCCAGCGGTCCGGCCTCCCAGCCCTGCCGTGCCCACTCGTCCCGGATCGCGCCGCGGACAGCGTGCGCCCCGGTCTGCGGCGACCAGTAGACGGACCCGCGCTCGAAGTGATTGAAGCGACCGCGACCGTCGGGGGTGGCCAGTTCGGGCGTCGTCGGGTAGCCGAGCGGCCCGCCGGGACCACCGGTCGCCTGGTAGACGCCGCCGATGGCGCCGGCCACCGGCTGCACGCCGGTGTCGGATTTGGCGAAGATCCGGCCGTTCCGGAAGTCCTGGACCGTTCCGCCCGCGAGGCTGTACTCGGGGGTCAGGCAGTCGCCGATCCACGGGTTCGCGCCTGCGACACCGGCGATGGACCCGGCGGTGGTGCACACCGGCTTCTCGGGTTCGACGTCGACGGCGCTCGCGAGCTGCGGCCACAGCTGGTGCAGTTCGAACTGCCAGTACGGCCACGAGTGCGTGCCGGACGGCCGGTAGTTGACCTGGGCGGGGATGCCCAGCTTGTTGAGCTTGGTCGCGAACGTCTGGGACGTGAGCCGGCTGAGAATCTCGAGCCCCATGCCCGCGTAATTGGTGCTGACGCCCGGGATTCCGGACGGCTGGTCGTACGGGCCGGTGGTGCCGCTGCCGCTGGAGATGTACAGGCTGACGCCCTTGAGTTTGTCGGCCAGCAGGTACGGGTCGTGTTCCTCCCACGCGGAACTGGTCGGGGGACCCCACATCGCGTTCGCGTCGAATCCGCCCGCGTCGCTCATCGCGTAGGCGACGGCCTGCGGCATGCCGAGCGCGGTGGTGGTGAGCATGCCCGACAGCGACGCGGCGAACTTGAAGAAGCCCTGGTTGCGGGCCGCGAGGAACATCGCGGACGTGCCACCCATCGACAGCCCGACGACGCCGCGAGTCTTCGTGGTGCGCCAGTCGCTCTCGAGGATCGGGGGCAGTTCCTTCGTGAGGAACGTCTCCCATTGGTAGTTCTGGCCGTTGTCCTGCGCCACCCAGTCGGAGTAGAAGCTGGACTGGCCGCCGACGGGGAGGACGACGTTGATGTTCTTGTCCGCGAAGAACGATTCGGCGTCGGTCTCGAGCGTCCAGCCGTTCTCGTTGTCCTGCGCGCGGAGGCCGTCGAGCATGTAGACGGACGGGAACTTCTCCGTCGGCTTCGAGTTCCAGTCCCGCGCCAGCAGCATCTGCACCTGGATCGGCACACCCATCGACGGGGAGTTGATCCAGATCGCCACGCGGCGGTCGGTGAGCCAGTCGACGTGATGGATCGTCGCGCCGCTCGGGGCCTGGGTGGCCACCGGGGCCTGCGCGGCGACGGGCGCAGCCGAGACGGTGGCGGTCTGGGTGAACCCGACCGCCACCGGCACCACGAGCACGGCGGCAAGCGAGGCGAGCGCGCGCCTTCGAACGTTTCCGGTCGACGAACGCTGACGTTCTGCCCTGAACAGGCCTACTCGCATGACGTTCACTCTCTCTCTGCGCGTCGAGGCCAACACGGAGCACGGCCTCGCGTTCCGGTTCTTTCTACACGCAAACAACAGACGAGTGGGAGTGCCGCGCTGTTACAGCTGGTGCAATTGTTACTTCCGAGCTACCCGATCGTGTTGCCGAGGTCGCCTGCCAGATCGTGGATCTGCTGCTGCCAGTAGCGCCACGTGTGGATGCCACGCGGCGGGAAGCTGTAGGTGACGTTCTGCGCGCCGAGGGTCGCCATCTTGACCTGGAAGGCACGGGTGTTCGCCAGCGACAGCGCCTCGAGGCTCGCACCGGTGGTCGCGTTGAACACGTCCATGAATCCGGTCGGTGCGGCTCCGCCGGGGGCGGGGATGCCGTTGGCGGCCGACACCCACAGGCGGGTGTTGTTGTCGCGAAGCTTGTTCGCGAACACGAACGGGTCGTTGCGCAGCCACGCCGGGTTCCACGGCGGGCCCCACATGGCGTCGACGTTGTAGCGGCCGGCGTCGAGCATCGCGATGCGGATCGCCTCACGCATGCCGGGAGCGGAGATGTTCAGGTAGCCGGACAGCGAGCCCGCGTAGTTGAACTGCTCCGGGTGGTAGGCGGCGAGCGTCAGGGCGGCGCTGCCACCCATCGACAGGCCGATGACGCCGTTGCGGGTGGACTGGAAGCCGAGGCGGTTCGCCAGAGCGTCACGCAGTTCCTCGGTGAGGAACGTCTCCCACTTGTACGGGGTCTTCTGGCCGTTGAAGTTCGAGTTCGACAACCAGTCGGAGTAGAAGCTGGACTGCCCGCCGACCGGCTGGACGACGTTGATGTTCTGCGAGGCGAGGAACGGACCCGCGTCGGTGTTGACTTCCCAGCCGCTCAGGTCGTCCTGCGCGCGCAGGCCGTCGAGCAGGTAGACGACACGGTTGGTGTTGCCGTCCGCGGCACGCCAGATGCGGCTCTTGATCGGACCCATGGAGGAGTCGACCCAGAAGTCCTGCGCTGCGGGGTCGAAGGCTGCGGATGCGGTTGCGCCACCGCCCACCATGGTCACGCCCAGAGGCAGTGCGACCGCCAGAGCAATTGCGGCGGCGGTACGCCTGGCCCATCCGCTTGTTCTCGTCGAACCCCCAACTCGCATGAACTCGTCTTCCCTCCGCTTGATGCGTCTCGCGCCGCGGCCGCGGCAACCTCTCGATAACTCTCGTGAAAATCTCACGTACAGACGCCACCCGCGCAGCGCTCGCTG
>NZ_JBHUSF010000246.1:0-14072 GCF_042673295.1 Rhodococcus sp. NPDC057014 | reverse complement strand
CTCCGACGCGGAGTTTGCCCGACCCCGTGCTCAGGTCCGCATCGCCCGCGACGTGGTCCACGGTGACGGTGCCGGCCCCGGTGTGCGCGTCCAGCGGGCCCGTGTCGCCGAGTTGGACGTCGCCCGCCGACGTCGTGACCCGGCACGCTCCGAGCCGGCCGGTGCCGCGGAACGTCGCCACCGACGCCTCGCCGTCGAACTCGGAGCCGCTCGGCAACGCGATGGTGACGTCGACGGAGCCGGCCTTGCCGAACAGGCCGAGTCCGCGCTGTTTCGGCGCCTTGACCAGCAGCCTTCCCGCGGAGTACTCGACGCGGGTCTGCTCGGCGGCGCGAACGTCCGATTCCCGCGAGCTGTCGCCGGGGCGCACGTCCACGACCGTGTCGACGCGGTCGCTCGCCGTGATCCGTGCGTCGCCGACGACGAGTTCGACGGTGGCCGAGATCGGCGCCGGGGTGCTGAAGGTGGGCATGGTTGTCCTCCCGAATGTGCTGGGGCGAATGAATGGACGGGCGGGCAGGGCCGGTCAGCGCACCCAGCCCGTGAAACGGTCGGCGCCGCGTGGGGCGCGCCGTTCGGAACGACCACTGCCGCCGGCGGACTCCAACCCCGCGGCCGCGGACCGGACGAGCCAGGCATTCACGGACAGTCCGGCCTCCCGAGCGGCCTCCTCGACGCGGTCCTTGAGGTCTTGTGAGAGACGAAGATTGATCCGGGTCATGGCGCCGTCTTCCACTTCCGCGATACGCGGCGGCGTCACGTCCGGACCGGCTGCGGCCGGCTCCTCGAACGACTGCTCGACGGGCGCGGGAGTGACGACGAACGTGGGCTCACGTCCGCGGAGGCGAAGATCCACCGAGCCTGGTGCGAGGTCGCGGGTGATTTCACTGGCGGCCGCCGACAGCGCGTCGAGTAGCGCGAGCCGGACTCCGGACTCCAGTGGTGCGGTGAGTCGCTCGGCGAGGGCGCGGGCGTCCTCTCCCCCGGCCTCGGCGGCTACGGCCAGTTCGTGGCGGAGGGACGCGACATAGGGCGTGAGATCCATGGTGCCATCATGGCACCATGGTGGTGCCATGGCAAGGACTGATTGGACTTCTCGGTGCCACCGTGGCGTCACGGCGGCCCGGTCGGTCGCCGTGAGCGCAGGTCACGGCAATGATTCGGGCAAACCGAACGGATCGAAGTGTTCCGGACCGATGAACGAGGTCAGCTCTGCGATCTTGGTGCCGCGCAGGGTCAGCACCGTGATCGACCAACGGAGGTGGGTGCCGGCGTCCTCGTCCCACAGGTAGAAGGCCACGGCGGGCTGGCCGTTGGCACCGACCGCCAGGTGACGCCACGAACCGCATCCGGTGAGCGGGACCCGGACCGCGAAATCCGTGACCGCGGCCAGACCGCGGTACCAGTGCGCCATCGGCGGCATCGACCAGGTCACGTCGTCGGTCAGCAGAGCGACCAGAGCGTCGGCATCACCGCGTTCCAACGCGGTGGAGTACCCGGCGACCAGAGCACGCAGACGCGCGTCGTCGATCTCGCGCAGGGTCCGCGACTGGGTCACCGACGGAATCTTCTCCGCCACGATCGCCCGGGCCCGTTGCAGCGCGCTGTTCACCGATGCCGTCGTCGTGCCCATGGCGGCGGCGATCTCGGCGGCGGAGAACCCCAGGACCTCGAAGAGCAGCAGGGCCGCCCGCTGATTGCCCGGCAGATGTTGCAGTGCCGCAACGAATGCCAGTTCGACGGCCTCGCGCTGCTCGTAGCGGGCGGCCGGCCCCGCCGCACCGGCGGCCAGTCCGGCATCGGCGTACGGACCCAGCCACGCCACCTCGGTCAGCGGGACGTCGCCGACGACGGCACGATCACTGGACGGACCCAGGTCGACGGGCAGGGCCCGCCTACCGCGCAATTCGACGGCGTCCAGGCACGTGCGCGTCGCGACGGTGTACAGCCAGGAACGCAATGCGCTGCGGCCTTCGAATTTCGCGAAACCGCGCCACGCTCGCAGCAGAGCGTCCTGCAGGGCGTCGTCGGCATCGTGGCTGGAGCCGAGCATGCGATAACAGTGGGCGTGCAGTTCGCGGCGCAACGGTCCGACCAGCCGTGTGAACGCGGCGTCGTCTCCGTCCCGGGCTCTGGCCAGGTCGGGATCCTCGGCTCCTGCCGACGCGTGCGGTCTTCGAACGGAGTTGTCGCTCACGAACGATGATTCTGCCCCACCGGCGTCTCGTGCACCGCGCATCACCTGGTGGGTGTGGGGGCGGGTGTGGGCGCCAGGGACATCCCGGCGTAGATCTCGTCGAGAACGGTGGGCAGCAACGCGTTCGCGGTGGTTGTGCCCTCGGGTGAGAGGGTCAGATTCGCCCAGATCACCAGTGTGACGTCGTTGTCCGGGTCGTACCCGATGAACGAGTTGAAGCCTGGCAGTTCACCGCCGTGGTAGTACATCGACGCATTCGGCCCGAACCGCTGATAGCTGATCCCGTAACCGTATTGCTGCCCGTCGGGTGCGTCCGGGTCCTCGGGTTGCAGACTGTCCCTCCATTGTTGTTGGTATTCCGGATTCAAAACTTCGCCGGAGACCAGTGCCCGTATCCACGCGGCCAGGTTGTCCGCCGTGGAAATGGCGCCCCCGGCGGCGGTGGCGTAGGACGAATTCTGGTTGGTGTAGTCGAGGGGCTGCAGTGTCCCCGCCCGCGCGGCGGCCTGTATGTCGGCGGGATACGGCTCGTCTACCAGTGCGTACGCCGATTCGCCGTACATGTAACCGTGCGAATACGGGTCCGGGATCGCCGTATCGTCGGCGGCGGGAAGAGAGGTCTGGTTCAGCCCGAGCGGCCCGAGCAACCGTTCCTGGAACTGCTCGGGCAGTGGGCGGCCGCCGGCCTTCTCGGCGACCAGACCCAGCAACGCGTAATTGGTGTTGCTGTATTCGTACGACGTGCCGGGCGGAAACTCCGGCGGCCGGCTGAACGCGATGTCCAGGACCTCCTGAGGCGTCCAGGCCTTCGCCGGGTCGCTGTCCAGACTCGCCGCCAACTCCGGCGAACTCGTGTAGTTGTACAGTCCGCTACGCATCGTCAGCAGCTGTGCGATGGTGATGTTCTCGCCGTTGGGCACGTCGGCGACATAAGTGGACACCGGGTCACTGAACCGGAGCTTTCCGTCCTGGGCCAGCAAGACCGTCAGCGCCGCCGTCAACGTCTTGGTGTTCGAGGCGATCCGGAAATGGGTCTGCGCATCCGGCGGTGTGCCTGCACCCAGTTCCGTGGTGCCGACCACCGCGTCGACGTTTCCCTGCGGGGTGCGGAGATGCACCACCGCGCCGGGGATCATCAGCTCCGCGGCGGCAGCATCGACCGCGGCCTGGAATGCGGCCGGATCGATGGAATTGAGCGCCGAACCCGGAGCAGCGGTCCCCGTCGCCGTCGTCGCGGCAGGCGGGGAACCGGTCTCCGAAGCCGGCTCGGACGTGGGTGAGCACCCCGCGATCACCAGGGCGCCGCACGCCGTGAACACAGCGAAGCGAGTGACTCGCAGTGCGCGGAACCGACCCACTCCAGCTCTCCGGCCCCGCATGAATTCCACCGGGGAATCGCTCATCGTCGCCATCACCGCCTCGGCCATAATTCGAGTACCGCGCCGATGGGCGGTACCAGCCGGCATGCCTCTTTCGAAATCCTAGCCCGGGAGCCATCCATGAGCACGCGACGCGGCCTCGGCACGCCAACGCCAACGAACTCACCTATGCGCGAATCGGCGATCCCGCGGTGCCGTCGGCGGCGAAATAGGTTATGTACGGCGCGGATCGGCGCGGATGACGGACATGGACCCGGACGCCCCCACCTGGTATACGAGCAGGGGGACGTGTATTTCGTTCCCTGCGCGTACCCGCACCACATCGAGGTCTCGGGGTCCGACGACCTCCACATCGGCAATTTGCGAAATTCCCGTTCACCCCCCGCCGACCCGCTCATCGTCACCAGAAACGACCCTCTCGACGAACGCGGGGAGCGGCAATCCGCCGTGCCCGGATTGCCGCCGTGCCCGCTCCGGTTTCAAGAATTTCCCCGAGGGTAATTGGGGTGTATGGGCGCACGAGAGAGGACGACGACACGGTCGACGGCGCTCGCCGACGCTCCCCCGGGACGGCTGCCGCGGAGGCAACCGCTGCCGCCCAGGCGACCGGCAGCCTCGACAACCACTTCGGCCGGATCGCGGCACGGCCTTCCCCGACGGACCGAGACGGCGGCCCGGCCGACGCGAACGGACGCCGGCACCGAACCCGTCACGAAGCCGACGGCGAAGCATCCCCGGGACACGGGGTCCCGCTCACCGGCACACACCCGATCCTCCAGCTCCGGCCGCGCGCGCCTGCCCGATCCGGTTCCGCACGACTTCGGGGATGTCACCGAGTGGCTGAAGGACCAGGTTCGCAGCCTCGTGGACGCACTGCGGGACCGCGGCGAAATGGAGGCGCAGAATCTCAGGCAAAAATTCAAGGAATGGTTGGCGTCACTCGTCCACGACGTGATACACAGCAACGCCGGGGTCGGAGCCGGACTCGAAGGCATCCGCGCCGCCCTGACGGGTAAGAATCCGGTGTGGGCCGCGATCAAGGCGCTGGTGTCCGGATTGAGCGGCAAAGCCAAGTTCGGCCTTGTTCTCCTTCTGATCGTCGCGCTGTTGCTCGGACCCGTATTACTCGTGGTGCTTATTTTGGTGCTCCTTGTCGCGGTGATTGTCGCAGCGGTACGAGCCGCCAGCCAGTGACATCTCCACATTGAGCCCGGAAAGCATTGCAGCTGAACCACTCTCGAAACTCGCCAAAGATGCGTCGATCTCGACGCCGACCGTGTGGATATGTGAGAGGCGTGCGACGCGGCACGTCGGCGGAACCGACTTCTCCGCCGCTGGTTGAGCGTCCTGCAGCTGGGGTAGTCGGGAAACGGCGACCCCTTACCGCGCACGGTATTGCGACACATTGCCGAAGTTGGCGAGAGGTGCGCCGGCGACTACTCGGTAAAGGGGTTCGACGATGAAAACCAAAGGTCAGGTGGCGTTGGCCGTCGGCGCGGGGTACATGCTGGGCCGAACACACAGGATGAAAATGGCACTGATGCTGGCGGCCGCGGGTGCGACCGGACGCTTCCCCGGCGGGCCACGCGACTTGTTGGAACGGGGCACGAAAGTGCTCGCGAACTCCCCCGAGCTCGCCAAGATCAGCGATTCGGTTCGACAGGAGCTGGTCAGCGCAGCGAAGGCCGCGGCGGTCACCGCAGCGAGTCAGCGCATCAACCAGCTCAACAACCGGATTCTGTCCGGCGGCGGCGAAGCCGTCAGCGACGTGGGCGACACGGTCGACGACACCGTGGGTGGTGTCGGCAACTCGGTCGGCAAACTCAGCAGTCTCGGAAAACTCGGTCGCAAGCGACGCGGTCGCTCCAAGGACGAGGAGTACGACGAATCCGAAGTCGACGAAGAGCCGGACGAACAGTACGCCGACGAGGACGAGGACGAGGACTACGAGGAGCCCGAACCCGACGAGGAGGATGCCGCCGACGAGGAGGAACCCGCTCCCCGCAAGCGACCCGCCGCACGTCGACGCGCGTCCGGCAACGGCAGCTCCCGCCCGACGAGCAGGTCGCGCAGCGCGAAATCGGACGAGGACGACGAGGAAGCCCCGACCCGCGGCCGCCGGACACGGGCCAAAGCCACGACTGATTCCGCGCCCGTGCGGCGCGGCGGACGGTGAGCACGATGACGAACGCCGCGAACAAACTGCGAGAAGCCGCACCGGGAGACGGGGGCGGATCGTCGGGTGTACTGCAGGAGGCACTGCAGAAGCTGGCCGGCACGGTGACGGAGAAGGCGCTCACGTCGGTCTCCGACAAGGTGCAGAACGCGTCCGGCAGGCTCACCGATTACGCCGAGGGCGGCGGCGGTAGCCTGCTCGCCGCCGTGACCGGTTCCGAGAAGCTGGCCGAGGGTGAATCACCGATCAAGTCGGCGGTGAGCGGTGGCTGGCAGGGCGCCAAGCAAATGGTCAAGGACACGGCTTCTGACGTCAAAGAGGCCGTCACCGGTGGTGGCGGCAGCAAGGGCAAGAAGCTCAAGTTGACCAACATCGTCGAAACGCTCGATGTCGGGGTCCCGGTCCAGCTCGCTTACAACCAGTGGACCCAGTTCGCCGATTTCCCCTCCTTCATGAAGAAGGTCGAGCGGGTGGAGCAGGAAGCGGACGAGAAGCTCGAGTGGAAGGCGCAGGTGTTCCTGTCGCACCGGACGTGGGAAGCGTCGATCATCGAGCAGGTTCCCGATGAGCGGATCGTGTGGCACTCGAAGGGTGCCAAGGGTTATGTCGACGGTGCGGTGACGTTCCACGAGGTGACTCCCGATCTCACCCGCATCGTTCTGATCCTCGAGTATCACCCGAAGGGTTTGTTCGAGCGGACGGGGAACCTGTGGCGTGCACAGGGTCGGCGAGCGCGCTTGGAGTTGAAGCACTTTGGCCGCCACGTCATGACGCAGTCCGTTCTCCATCCCGACGAGGTGGTGGGCTGGCGCGGGGAGATCCGGGACGGCGAGGTGGTCGAGCCCGACGAGGACGATACACAACCAGACGAATCGGATGAGTCGGACGAATTCGACGAAACCGACGAAACCGAAGGCGAGGAGAGCGAAGACGAGGAGCCTGAACAGGACGAGTCGGAGCAGGACGAGTCGGAGCAGGACGAGCCCGAGGAGCCCGACGAAGACGAGTCCGAGGAGGAAGAGGAGGACGAGGAAGCACCCCCGCGAGTACGTCGAGGTCGCCCACGCAAGACCGCCGCGGCCGCCGAGGACAAGGCAGCCCCGAAGAGGCGGGGCCGCCCGCGTAAGACTGCCGCCAAGAAATCTGCCGGGTCACGGCAAGGAGCGCGGCAATGACGGCGATACAACCAGCGGGAGGCGGCGGCGGAGTCAGCGGCGGCCCCAGCTCCAGTAGCCTCGCCGACGTCATCGACACCATCCTCGACAAGGGCCTGGTCATCGATGCCTACGTGCGGGTGTCACTGGTCGGTATCGAACTGCTGACCATCGACGCGCGCGTCGTCGTCGCCAGTGTCGACACCTACCTGCGGTTCGCGGAGGCCGTGAACCGGCTCGAGATCGGCAGTGGCGAGCCGAAGGGTCTGACGGACCTGGTCGGCGACGTCACCGAGGGTGGCGCCAAATCGAAAACCAAGGGTGCGCTCGAGGCCGCGGGGGACAAACTCGGCGACATCCTCGGCGGCGGGCAGGAAGAACCTGAGCGCGAACGGGTTTCGCGCAAGTCCAGTCGAGGGGACAAGTGATGTCTAAGTCAGAAGAGGCCAACGACGCTCCCGAGGAGCCGCGGACCAGCGGTGTCTACGTGTACGGCATCGTGCCAGCGGATGTGGAAGCCGAAAAGGACGCGGTCGGTGTGTGTGACGGACCGGTCGCCGTCGTCACACACGGCGACATCGCGGCGCTCGTCAGCGAGATCTCGGTCGACCGACCGCTCGGGAAACCGGAGGACCTCCGGGCGCACGCGCATCTGCTGGACGGTACGTCGGGCGTGGCACCGGTACTTCCACTTCGTTTCGGGGCGGTCATGACCGATGAGGACGCCGTCGAGAAGGAATTGCTCGAAGCACACGCCGACGAATTCACGGCAGCGTTGAAGGAACTCGAGGGTCGAGCGCAGTACGTCGTGAAGGGGCGGTACGTCGAGGAAGCGATCCTCCGGGAAATAATCGAGGAAAACAGACAAGCGGGTGAGCTGGTCGAGGCGATCCGGGATCAGCCCGAGGAGGCCACCCGCGATGCCCGGATGGCGCTGGGCGAGATCGTCAGCAACGGCATCGAGGCCAAGCGGGACGAAGACACGCGCACGGTGGTCGAGGCGCTCGAGTCGCTGTCCGATGCGGTCAACGTGCGGGAACCGACGCACGAGGAGGAGGCCGCCCAGGTCGCCGTCCTCGTCGAGGTCGCCCGGCAGGACGAACTCGAGAAGGCAGTCGGAGACCTGGCCGAACAGTGGGACGGCCGCGTCGAGATGCGCCTGCTCGGACCTCTCGCCGCCTACGACTTCGTGGTGACGCAGAAGCCGGAGGGCTGACCGATGGGCCTGCTGTCGTTCATCGCCGGGCCTCCGCTCGCCCCCGTTCGTGGGGTGATCTCGCTGGCCGAGCTGATCCAGCGACAGGTCGAGGAGTGGGAGGACGCCCGTGCGGCCGGTGAGATCTCCGCCGAGGAGGAGCAGGCTCAGCAGGCCATCCTCGACCGCATGACCGGAACGGCACTGCCCAGCAGTCCGGAGAGGGAGTGATCGGCGATGGCAGAAGAGGAGCCACCTCCGTTGCCGGCGCCCGAGATCGCCGAAATTGCAACGCGCGACATCGCGAAGTTGACGGGCAAGAAACCCCTGGGTGCCACATCGGTCATGCCCACCGACGACGGCTGGACCGTCGAGGTGGAGGTGGTCGAGGATCGGCGGATCCCGTCGTCGACGGACATGCTCGCGTTGTACGAGGTGGTCGTGGATCTGGATGGAGAGCTGTTGTCCTACCGCAGAACCCGCCGCTACATCCGCGGTGTCGGTGACAGTGGGAGCGCGCAGTCATGACGGTAGTCGGCGGCGGTGCGAGCAACCTTCCGCAGAGTTCGGGCGGCGGCTTCGGCGGTGGGCACCAGTCGACGAACCTCGGCGAGATTCTGGAACGGGTGCTCGACAAGGGTCTCGTGATCGCCGGCGACATCCAGGTCAACCTGCTCGACATCGAACTGCTCACCATCAAGGTGCGTCTGGTGATCGCCTCGCTGGAGACCGCGAAGGAGGTGGGCATCGATTGGTGGGAGCACGACCCCTGGCTGACCGGCAAGAACAGCGACATCGAACTGGAGAACCGGAAGTTGCGGGAGCGAATCGCCGAACTCGAGTCCGACAGGTCGGTTCGACCTGCCGTCGAGGACGCCGACACGGTCGAGGTGGAGGCGAGGCGTCAGGAGCGCGACGATGACCGCGGATGACGGTGTCTGGCTCTACAGCATCACCACGGACGGCGTCGGTGATGCGCAACTCGCCGGGGTCACCGGCGTGGCAGGCGAGCCGGTCCGGGCGGTGACGGCGTCGGGTCTGGTCGCGGTGGTGGGGACGGTGAGTCTCCGCGAATTCGGGCAGGAACCTCTGCAACGCAAACTCGAGGACCTCGACTGGCTGGCCGCGACCGCGAGAGCACACGACGCCGTGGTGGCGGCCGTGTTGCGCAACTGCCCCACCGTTCCTTTGCGATTGGCGACCCTCTATCTCGATGACGAGCGCGTCCGCCACCTCCTCACGGAACGACAGGAGGAGTTCGGTGCGACGCTGCGCCGGGTGACCGGTCGGAGCGAATGGGGTGTCAAAGGATACGGCGACGCCAAGATCCTGTCGCAGGACGTGAAGGAGGAGCCGCCCCCGACGGGTGCGGCCGGAAAGGGAACCGCGTATCTACTGCGCCGCCGCGCGGAGTTGACCGCGCAGCAGGACGTGGAACGCAAGGCGACGAGCCATGCGGGAGAAATTCACACCGCGCTCCTGGGCCGGGCGGTCGACGGGGTACGCCGACAGGTCACCGACCCGGTGCTCACCGGTAAGCGGGCCTGGATGATCTTCAACGGCACCTACCTCGTCGACAACGATCGCGTCGAGGGTTTTGCTGCGCTCGTCACGGCGCTCGACACCGAACGTCCGGGAATCACATTGGAATTGACCGGACCGTGGCCGCCGTATTCGTTCGCCGGAATCGACGGGTGAGCCATGAGCGAGATGGTCCCCGCGGACGACACCCGCCGCATCGCGCTCGTCGATCTACTCGATCGGGTGCTGGGCGGCGGTGTCGTCATCACCGGTGAGATCACGCTGTCGCTCGCCGACGTCGACATGGTCCGCATCTCCCTGCGCACGCTCATCGCGTCGGTGAGCGCACTTGTCCCGGATCCGGCCGAGCAGGATTCCGCCGATGGCTGAGCCCGAGCCGGTCGATTCGGATATAACGAGCGACATCGGTCGCCAGGTATTGCCGCATCGGATCGACGCCGATCCCGAATCCGTCGAGAAGGGCCTGGTCACCCTCGTCCTGACGATCGTGGAGCTACTGCGCCAGTTGATGGAACGGCAGGCGCTGCGCCGGGTCGAGCACGGCGATCTCAGCGACGAGCAGATCGAACGCATCGGCACGACGCTCATGCTGCTCGAGGAACGCATGGCGGAGTTGCGTGATCATTTCGATCTCACACCCGAGGACCTGAACATCGACCTCGGACCGCTGGGGCCGCTGCTGTCGAACGAATAGGCTTGACTCGCCGAGCGTCGCCGATATCGGTGCTCGAGCGATCAATGTTTGAGCGCGTTCTTGATCTTCTTCCCCGCGTCCTTGACCTTGTCGCCCATCTGCTTGGCGTTGCCCCGGGCCTGCTCGTTGCTCCCCTCTGCTTCGAGGTGGGCGTTGCCGGTGGCCCTGCCGACCGCCTTCTTGGCGGCGCCCTCGGCGGTTTCGACCTTGTGCCGGATCTTCTTTCCCATATTCATGACGCCGTCCTGTCCTCTGCGGTCCCTTCCGATTGCCCTGCGTCACCGGTTTCAATCACGCAGCGCACGGCGTTCGTATCCGGTCGTGCGGTCACCTCCGCAGCAACAGCGCACTGTCCCCGAATTCGTGCCACAGATACCCGCGCGCGAGTGCCTCGTCGTAGGCGCGGCGGACGGCCGCCGCTCCCACCACCGATTCGAGCAGCATCAGGTGGGAAGCCCCGGGCGCGTGCCAGCCCGTGATCAGCCCGTCCACCACGCGGGCCTGCCGCGCCGCGCTCAGCACCAGGTTCGTCCAGCCCGCGCCCGCCACAGCCAGCCCGTCCGACGTTGCCCGGGTCTCGAGTGCCCTGGTCACCGTGGTGCCGACCGCGATCACGCGGCCGCCCGCCGCTCGGCGATCATTGATCAGTCGCGCCGTGTGCTCCGGCACCTCGTACCGTTCGGGGATCGGTGGCTCCCCACGCTCGGGCGAGGACACACCCGTGTGCAACAGGATCGGCGCTGTCACCACCCCCGAGGTCGCGAGACCGGTGACGATCGGATGCGTGAACGGCCGCCCGGCGCTGGCCATCTCGGCGCTCCCACCGGTGCGGCCGAAGATCGTCTGGTAATAGGACAGCGGCCAGCGCTCGTGGACGTACGCGTACGTGATCGGACGGCCCGCGGTGGCGAGCAGTTCCGCGGCCACGTCCGCGACGCCGTCGACCGAGGCCCGCCACAGCCGGGCCGAACCACGGGGCCAGGGCTCGTGGAGTGTCGCGACGGCACCCCGCGGCAGACCGATCCGCGTTCCCGCCGCGACCGAATCGAGGGCTCCCGATGCCGGACCCGGCGCTCGCACCTCGACCGCCCAGTCCCCGCCCCCGAGTTCGGTGGAGAAGTGGACGACCACCGGTCCCAGCGAGTCGATGGTGCCGTCCACGGCCGCGGCCAGCGTCGCCGACGCGTTCACCACCACCACGTCGCCCGGCCGGAGAAAGCGCGGAAGGTCGCGAAATGTGCTGTGCACCAGCTTTCCTCGATCGGACACGAGCAGCTTCACCGAGTCGCGCAGCACGCCCCGCTCCTCCGGCGGGCCGCTCGCCTCCAACCGCTGCGGCAGAACGAACCGGAATTCGGTCACCGAGCGACTGCCCGCCCGGGTCACGACGACACTCCGGTGTTCGCGGCCGCGAAGTCGGATGCACGGTACCGGCCGCTGGGCGGTCTCGTCTCGAGCAGCCTCAGCAGTGCAGGGACCACGGTCTCCGGCTCGGGCCGATCCGAGATGTCCTCACCCGGGAACGCCGCCTGGTGCATCGCGGTGCGCATGTCGCCGGGATCGAACGCGTAGATCGCGAGATCGGGCTCCTCGACCGCCAGTACCGCGGTGGCGTGGTCGAGCGCCGCCTTCGCCGCCCCATAGCCACCCCAGCCCGCGTAGGCCTCGACCGCGGCATCGGACGAAATGTTGATCACGGTGCCGTCTGCGGCCCGTACCTGCCCGATCAGTGCGGCGATCAAGGCGAGCGGGGCCAGCACGTTCGTCGTGAACACCCGGGCCAGTGCGTGCTCCGGGTAGCGGGTCAGGGCGGGCATCGGGCTCGGCCCGAGCGCACTGGCGTTGTTGACGAGCAGGTCCAGCCGACCCCGCGCCGCGATCGCCTCGGCGACGCGGTCTCGATGACGCGGATCCGTCACGTCGCCGGGGACTGCGGTGATGGTGCTCCCCTGCGAGGCGACCCGATCGAGCGGTTCGGCCCGTCGTCCGGTGACGATCACCTCCCAGCCACGCTCCGCGAGCGCGAATGCGCTCGCCCGTCCCAATCCTGCCGATCCCCCAGTGATCAGCGCCGTTCTGGTGCCGTTCATCGCAGACTCCTTGCCTCCAGTGACATCTGGCACCATCCTGAAACCTGAAGTCCACTTGATGTCAAGGGTCGTCGTCAGCGGTGTGGTGCCCGGACGGAGGGGGTGGGATTCCCGGGTCGAACGGACGATAATGAGTCCCTACCCTGAGACGAATGCGCCCCGTGCCACGACCCCGCATGGAAGCCGCGAGCCGAACCCGGGCGCCGACCGAATCGAGAGTGACTTCGCATGAACACAGTCGCAGTGCGCTCGGCGATCGCAGCGGCCGCTGCATTCGCCGCCTTCGCCGCACCCGGTGTCGCGACCGCCGCACCGAACCTTCACGGGGATCCCAAGACTCCAGGCACCCAGGTTCAGGTGGAGAGTGAGCCGGGCGACTCGAACAGCTACACCTGTGGGGCGGTCGGCGTCGCGGGAGCCGGAGTCGGATCGAATTCCTCCGGTGGCGCCGGTTCGGTCAACGGCGCGTATTTCGGACCCGGCCCCGTCCAGGGCGGCTGCGTCGGTAGTGACGGATCGGTCTACTTCCCGACCGGCAACGCCGAATAACCGCGACTCGAAAACACTGACACTAGATCCGCGTGACGGTCGCGAGCCAGGCCGGTGCGCCGTCGGCGTGGAATCGCGTGTGAATCCGGTCCGGTTCGACAGCTGTGATGTTCCAACCGGATCCGGGACCGAACGCCGCCGTCAACTCCTCCCGGCTGACGGGGTGCGGGCCGGCGTCGGGGCCGTCGTCACTGAAACACAGCACATACAAGGTCCCGCCGGGTTCGGTCACCGAAGCCAGACTCGCCACGTAGCCGGGCCGCTCGCCGGCGTCGAGGGTGTGGAACAGGCCGCAGTCGAGCACAGTCGCGAACCGGCGTCCCAGCGTTTCCAGACGGAGCGCGTCGGCCGCAGTGAACTCGACCTCGATCCGGCGATCCTCGGCCTTCGTCCGGCCGATCGCCAGCGCCGTCTCGGCCACGTCCACGCCCACCACCGACAGTCCCAGCGCGGCGACGTGCAGAGCATTCTCGCCCGTTCCGCAGCCCGCGTCGAGGACCGGGCCGGCGAATCCGCCCTCGGATGCCACCCGCACGATCGCGGGCTGGGGGCCGTCGATATCCCAGGGCGCACGGCCCTCGTGGTACGACGCATCCCACGGCAGCCCCGTCATCCGCTCGTGACTGGTCGGTTCCCGACCGCCGAACGGATCGTCGGCGAGAGGACCTGATCGCTCCGGCAACACCTGCTTCGCTCAGAGCTCGAGGAGTCGCTGGAAGAACTCGCGATAGCGCTTCAGCGCGAGGCGAAGGTCCTCCGTGGAGCCCTCCTCACCTCGGGCCCACTGCTCTTCGAGCCGCGAGCGCGCCTCCGAGAATCCCGTTGTGATCCGGTCGACGACGTCCGAGACGAGGCCGTCCGCTTTCTGCACACACTCTCGGGGATCGTCGACGAAGCCCGACTGAACCTCGTCCCAGCGCAGGCGGAGTACCGACAGTTCGTCCTCCGCGAACAGCGTCTGCCCGGCCGAGGTGTCGGTGTCCTGTGCGGGCGGTTGGGCTCCCTCGGCGGACGTGGGTCGCGCTTCCCCCGCCGACTCCGGGGCCTCCGCCGGGCGCTGGGCCCCCTCGGCCGGCACGGCGGCAGCGTCGGTCGC
>NZ_JBHUSF010000245.1:0-14202 GCF_042673295.1 Rhodococcus sp. NPDC057014 | reverse complement strand
CTGCAGACCATCGGCAGCCTGCTGAGCTGACCGCGGGCCCGACGCTCCGCGTCAGGGCACCAGGACGATCGAGCCCGTCGTGGCCCGCGCCTCGAGATCGCGGTGCGCCTCCTCCGCCCGCTCGAGCGGGTACTCGGCTCCCACCCGGACCGTCAGCGCACCGTCGGCGAGGGCGGAGAACACGTCCCCGGCCCGCCACGTCAGTTCCTCCCGGTTCCGGACGTGGTGCGCGAGCGTCGGCCGGGTGAGGAACAGCGAACCCGCCGGGTTCAGCCGTTGCGGATCGAAGGGCGGCACCGGCCCGCTCGCGGCGCCGAACAGCGCGACCGTTCCCCGGATCCGCACCGACGCCAGACTGGCTTCGAACGTGGACGCACCGACACCGTCGTAGGCGGCTGCGACGCCCTCGCCGTCGGTCAGTTCCCGCACCCGGGCCGCGATGTCGTCGTCGTACCGCAGCACCTCGTGCGCGCCGGCGTCCCGGGACAACTGCTCCTTCGCGTCGGAGGACACGGTGGTGATCACCCGGGCGCCCAGCGTCGTCGCCATCTGGGTGAGGATCAGCCCGACGCCGCCCGCCCCGGCGTGGACGAGCACGGTGTCGCCGGGTCGGATCGGGTACGTGGAGTGGGCCAGGTAGTGGGCGGTCATGCCCTGCAGCAGCGCGGACGCGGCCTGCGGGGCGGGCACGGAGCCGGGGACGGCGATCGCGGCCGCCGCGGGGACGGCCACCTTCGCCGCGTAGCTGCCGGGAGCGGCGCACCAGGCCACCCGGTCGCCGGGTGCGAAATCCGACACGTCGCCGCCGACGGCCTCCACCACGCCGGAGCCCTCGTCTCCGGGTATGTACGGCAGCGGCCGCGGGTACAGACCCGTCCGGAAGTACGTGTCGATGTAGTTGATGCCGATGGCGTCGGTGCGAACGAGCAGATCCGTCGCTCCGATCTCGGGTTCGGGAACCTCTACCGGTTCGAGGACGTCGGGACCACCGAGACGGGAAACCTGTATAGCGCGCATGGTTTCAGTTCTACACGGCGCGGCCCGCCGCACGGAGCCTGGCGGACACGGCACGTCTACCGCCCAGTATTCTCGGAGCATGAGTACCGACACCCATGCGGAACAGGCCCCCTCGAGCCCGGCACCCTCGCTGCCGTCCCACACGGTCGACGCGATCGAGAAGTTCGTGGCCGAGCACGGCGGTTCGGCCAGCGCCGTCATCCAGCCCATCGGGCTCGCCGGCGTCCGGATCACCCTCGTCGGAGCCGACGGCATCCTCGGTGACCAGGTGGTCGACGATCTCGCCACCGCGAACGCCGTCGTCGCCTCGCTCGACGACGTCACCGTCTCCGAGTGGGACCGCGCGATCACCAGCATCGTCACGCCCCGCAAGGGCCACTTCCAGAAGATGGCCGGCTGGGTCGCGCGGCAGACCCGCTTCCCGAAGGCCCGCAACGAGCGCTAGACGCTCGCGGTGTCGGGCTGCGTGACGTACTCGCGGGTGCGCCCCGCGGCCCACACCGCCGCGGTGGCCGCGGTGCACAGCCCGGCCCCCGCCACGTGGAACGCCACCAGGGCGGCGGGAACGTCCGTGAAGAACTGGACCAGCCCGATCAGCGCCTGCGCCACCACCAGCGCGAGGAGAACCTGCACCCGGACCTTCACCGCGCGGCCGGCGCCGACGGCGTACAGACCGAAGCACAAGCCGACCAGCAACGCCAGATAACCCACGAGCAGTTGCGCATGCAGGTGCACGAGCGTGACGATCTCCACCTCGAGGCGCGGAACCACGCGGTCGAGACTCTTGTCTCCCGCGTGCGGGCCCGCACCCGTGACCAGCGTTCCGGCGGCGAGGACGCCGGCCAGCGCGACCGCCGACAGCGCGGTGAGCCAGCGCAGCGGTGCCGGGATCACGTCGATCGCCGGGGCGTCGTCCGGTTCGCAGATCTTCGCGTACATCACGGTTGCCAGCCACACCATCGCCATCGACGCGAGCAGGTGCACCGCGACCGTCCACCACAGCAGTCCGGTGAGCACCGTGACACCGCCGATGACGGCCTGCACGACGGTGCCGAGAGGCATCATCCACGCGTAGACGAGGACCTCCTTGCGGCGGCGCGCGCGCGTGACCGCGAGGACGATCAGGGCCGCGGCCACGACGACGACGAACGTCAGCAGCCGGTTGCCGAATTCGACCGCCTGGTGGACGACGGCGACCTCGCCGTGCCCGACCGGCACGAAGCTGCCGGGGAAGCACTGCGGCCACGTGGGGCAGCCGAGGCCGGAGGCCGTCACCCGGACGACGGCCCCGGTGACGGCGATGCCGCCCTGCGTGAGGATCACCGCGAACGCGATGACACGCTGCACGGTCAGCGACGGAAGGGGGAGACGGTCTACCAGGCTCAGAAACCCGCGATACAGCACGGCATCGATGGTAGAGGGCGGTCAACTACAGCGTGTCGTTGGGCCGGTGGCGGCGCGGCCGACTCCGTGCTACTCGCCGCGAATGCGCAGGATGCCGGTCACCGTCCCCTGCCAGAAGTCGCCGGTGTCGGTGACGAGTCCGGACATCTGCAGGGTGTCGTTGACGGCGGTGCCGGGGAGTGGGCTGGTGTGCTCGACGGAGCCGTCGGACGGGTCGATCACCGCGAACGCGAAACCGTCCAGGGGTGTCGTGACGTCGAACCCCTGGCGGATCACGGTGTACAGCAGGCCGTCGCCGGTCGACAGGTGCGGGACCGCGGCGCTGCGCACGTCGTTGCTCCACACCTGGTGGCAGCCGATCGGGTCGATGTCCACCCGCGTCATGCCGCCGGTGAAGGGCGCGTGCGTCGGAACGGCCGGTCCCGCCCCGTCCGGGACGGCGGGATACGGATAGCCGTACGTCCCGGCGACGTACACCGAGTTGCCGATGCCGATCGGCGAGTTCTCGCTGCCGCCCGGGTTGCCGAGCACCGGGAGGGAGCAGATCTCGTCGCCGGAATCGGCGCGGAAGACCCGGAGATTCACCTGCGGGTCGGCGTTGTCGACGATCGCGACGAAATCGCTGCCGGTGGACGGTCCGAAGTAGGTGGGGGTGGAGCCGGTGCCGTGGCTCAGCTGCCCCGGCTTCCGGTCCGGTCCGCGGTCGTACTCGCGGCGCCAGTCCAGACGGACCTCACCGTCGCGGAGCGCGAACTGGTACAGGGCGTGCGTGGTCGCGACCGCGGCGCCTGCAGGCGAGGTGGAGATGCTGTTCTGCACCTGTTCGCCCGCGGCCGGCGGCCGGGTGTGCGCGACACCGCCGCGGTCCACGGCTCCGACGACACCGCCGCCCGTCGCGAACCAGACGTTGCCCTGCCAGTCCGGCGTCAGCCCGGTCACGTTGTCGCCCTGCGGAACGGTGCCGGACAGGTCGACGTGCGAGTCGACGGTGATCCGCCACCGGCCTGCGGGGTCCGTCGAATGTCCGAGGCGCAGCAGCTGACGGTTGCCGTCGACGACGACCAGGCGGTTGTCGTTGTCGAGGAACGCGTACACGCCGCCGAGCAGGCTGCCCTTCGCCAGCGCGAACGTGGCGAGCGAGCCGCCGAACGGCGCCGCCGGGGCCGCTGGGTCGATCAGGTGCACGGTGGGAACCTGGCCGGCCACGGACGTGCACAGGGCGACGACGAGCCGGTCGGAACCCTGCAGGAGGGTCGGGCACGCGGATACGAGCGGGTACGCGGACAGCGTGACGGGGCCGGTGCCGGGCCCGGGCAGCGGCGTCACGTCGGTGGACCCGGCGTCGCCGTGCATCGTGGACGTGCCCGCGGGTCCGAGGAACGGATTCGGCGACGCAGGCGGACCCCACTGCGGTGCGGCGCCCGCGGGCAGCGCGCCACCGCAGACGACGGCGAGCAGAACAGCGAGAACGGTGCCTGCGCGGCGGACCGTGAGTCGACGGATCACGTGAATCGGAACGTCCTTGCCGCCAGGGCCCCCGCGGCCGCGCCCCAGACGGCGAGGACCACGACGCTGAGCACGTCGACCGATCCCGACAGTGCGGCGTCCAGGGCGTGCGCGAGCGCACCGGAGGGAATCAGCCGGGCCCCGGTGTGGAGGAGCCAGGGCAGGTCGCCGGTGGCGAACACCACACTGCCGACGCCGACCATCACGAACCACAGAATGTTGGCGAGGGCGAGGACGATGTCGGCGCGGAGGGTGCCGCCGAGCAGCAGGCCCATCGCCGCGAACGTCACGGTGCCCAGCGCGATGATCACGGCGCCGAGGACGAGTCCCCACGCACTCGGACGCCAGCCGAGGGCCAGTCCGATCGCACCGAGCAGCACGGATTGCAGGGCGACGACGATGACCACCGCGGCGCTCTTCCCGGCGATGATTCCCCACGTCGGAAGGGGGGTGGCGCCGAGCCGTTTGAGGGCACCGTACCGGCGGTCGAACCCGACCGCGATCGCCTGCCCGGTGAACGCCGTGGACATCACGGCCACCATCATCACGGCGGGCACCACCTTGTCGACCCGCGACGTTCCGAGGTCGCCGATGGGCAGCAGGCACAGCCCGATCAGCAGCGTGATCGGGATGAACATCGTCAGCAGCAGTTGTTCGCCGTTGCGCAGGAGCAGTTTCAGCTCGAGCGCGGTCTGCGCCCGCAGCATGACCGCCGCGCCGCTCGGGCGGGGATCGGGTGTGAACGTGCCCGGGGCGAAACGGTTCTCCGTCAGACGGTCACTGGTGCTCATCGTCATCCCCTCAGTTCCCGGCCGGTGAGTTCGAGGAAGACATCCTCGAGGCTGCGCTGGTCGACGCGGATGTCGCTGATCAGGGCGTCCAGGTCGGCGCACCACGACGCGACGGAGGCCACCACCGTCGGGTCGATCGGCCCTTCGACGAGGTAGGTGCCCGGTCCGGACTCGGCCACCCGGAAGCCGTCGGGGAGGGTCCGTGCGAGCGGCCCGGTGTCCAGACCGGCGGGCGCGGTGAGCCGCAACTGGCCTTCGGCGCCGCGGCTGGTGACCTCGGCGGGCGTTCCGGCGGCGACGATCGACCCGTGGTCGATGATGACGAGCCGGTCCGCGAGTTCCTCGGCCTCGTCCATGAGGTGCGTCGTCAGCAGCACGCTGACGCCGTCGCGGCGCAGTGCGTCGATCAGTTCCCACACCAGCAGGCGGGCCTGGGCGTCGAGCCCGGCGGTGGGTTCGTCGAGGAAGACCAGCTCGGGGCGGCCGACCAGTGCGCAGGCCAGGGACAGGCGTTGCTGCTGCCCGCCGGACAGCCGGCGGTACGGGGTGCGCCGCGCCTCCTCGAGCCCGAGGCTGCGCAGCAACCACTCGGGGTCGAGGGGATCGGCGGAGTAGGCGGCGACCAGGTCGAGCATCTCGCCGGCGCGGGAACCGGGGTACGCGCCGCCGCCCTGCAGCATCACACCGATCCGGGCCCGGACGGCGCCGGCATCCGCGACGGGATCGAGTCCGAGGACGCGGACGGTGCCGCTGTCGGGGCGGACGAAACCCTCACACATCTCGACGGTGGTGGTCTTACCCGCGCCGTTGGGACCGAGCAACGCCACGACCTGTGCCGGTTCGACGGTGAGATCGAGCCCGTCGACGGCCCTCACACCGTCGAAGGTCTTCACCACGCCTTCCAGGCGTACAGCAGGTTGCGCCGATCCGGGCGTTCGCGAGGTCACGGGGAATCAGCGTAAGCCCTGGCCGGGTGTGACCCGGCCGGTGCCCCGGCTTTCCGCGCCGGCGTCGTCCCGGGGCGGATCCTGCGGTTCCTGCACGGCCGGCTGCTGCCCCGGACCGACCCGCCACGGCAGGCGGTTGCGGGTGATCACGATGAGCGTTCCCGCCGTGAAGATGGTCGCGATGGCGGCCTGGACGATGACGAAGGGCTGGTACTCGCCGCCGTTCGGCATGAGGATGACGCTGACGATGGACGAGAAGACGATCGCGGGTACCCGGAACGCGGGTGCGGTGGCCCAGGCGGCGAGCGGCAGGACCGCCCACAGCAGATACCAGGGCTGCACCACGGGGAACAGCAGGACGACCGCGCCGAGCGACAGTCCGAGCGCGCCGACCGCGTGGATGCGGCCGACGAGGGTGGCGACGAGCATCCGGAGTGTGATGAACGCCGCAGCGACGGCGGCGATCGGCCGGGTCAGGCTCAGCACCGCCGTCGTGTGATCGCCGAGGCCCAGCAGAACCCCGGCCAGCCCGGTGCCCAGCCCGAGGAGCGTGGGAATCGACATCCAGCTGCGGACCGCGTTCGCCGTGCCGAGCGTGTGCACCCAGCCGATGCCGAGCCCGCTGGACGTGCTGATGACGAGGGTGACCACCAGGGCCACCCCGCCGAGCAGGGCGGCCGCGGTGAGCACCGCTTTCGGGGTTCCGCCCCATCGCCTGGCCAGCGCCATCCCGACGAATCCCAGCGCGAGCAGGGAGGGGATCTTGATCGTCGACGACAGGGCGATGAGCGCCGCCCCCGACAGCAGCAGGAGCAGGGACTGCCCGCGGATCGGATCCGCCCGTTCGACGGCCCGCAGCGCCAGTTCGATCCCGGCCAGCATGAGGCCGAGCATCAGCGCCTCGTTGTGGATCCCGGCGACCAGGTGGAACAGCAACAGGGGGTTCGCGGCGCCCAGCCAGAGGGCGCTGACCTCGGCGACGCCGCAGCGACGCGCCAGGCGGGGGAGCGCCCACACGATCATCGCCACACCGGCGAGCGCGAGCAGCCGGTGCAGGAAGATTCCCGCGACGATGTTCTCGCCGGTCAGCCAGCTGATCCCGCGCCCCATCCAGAGGAACAGTGGGCCGTACGGCGCGGGTGTGTCCCGCCAGATCGTCGGCACGGTGCGGGTCAGGACGTGATCGACGCCGAGAGCGCCCGCGGGGCCGATGGCGTAGGGGTCGAGCCCGCGGGCCGCGATCTCGCTCTGCGCGAGGTACGAGTACACGTCCTTGCTGAACATCGGCGGCGCGACGGACAGCGGGATGATCCACAGCAACAGGGTGCGGTCGAGCTGGGACCGGTTGAGGCGGCGCACGGCCCCGGACTGCAGGCTGCCGATCGCGAACCGGCCGAGCAGCAGCCACGCGAGCACGATCATCACGGTGCCGGTCATGGCGAGGGTCAGCGCCACGCTGGGGATCCGGGCGGGAAGTCCTATGATGCGCAGACCCTGGACGGGGTTCTGCAGTACCGGCTGGGCGCCGGCGCCCAGTGCGCCGACGGCCATCAGGACGGCGCCGGTCGCGCCGAACCGGCGGATACCGCGGAGCTGCGCGGTCTCCTGCCCGTTCAGGCCTGCGGTCTCCGGTTCGTCGCCGTGCAGCGCGGCCGCCACCGACGAGCGGGGAGAAGGTCCGTCGATGCCCAGCGCCCGCCGGACGAGCTCGGCCGGATGTCGGAGAGCGGCGCGAGCCGTCAAGGTCGGCTCCGCGCGGGTCGGCTCCGGGTTCTCGGGGGTCTGCGGCACACAGGCAGCGTAGCGGTGCGCCGAACACGGCCGGTTCGGCCAGTATTCCCGCGCACGGGCCGCACATAATCACCGGTGTAAGGCAGGGCACCCTTAGTAGACCTGCGATCGGAATTCCGTCACACTGGTGTTGTGAAAACGGATACGACACCACGTGCAACGAAGGAAAGCGCAGTTCACGCGCCTTCTTCGGCGGCGCCTGTCGCAACCGCGTCACCCGTCGCCGTGGGCCACGAAGGGCACACCCGCGCGGCCGTCGTGAAGCTCCTCCTCGAGGAGGGGCCCATCACCGCGTCGGAAATCGGAACCCGCCTGGGCCTGAGTGCCGCCGGAGTCCGTCGTCATCTCGACGCACTCCTCGAATCCGGCGAGGCGCGCGAGGCGTCCTCCGTCGCCGTGCGTCACCGCGGACGGGGACGGCCCGCCAAATACTTCCAGATCACCGCCAAGGGTCGCGGCAGGCTCGGTCACGCGTACGACGACCTCGCGGGCGCGGCCATGCGCCAACTGCGGGAGGTCGGGGGAGACGCCGCGATCACCGAATTCGCGCGCCGCCGCGTGCAGGCGATCGTCGGCGACGTCACCCCGGCCGCGGATCACAGCGCCGAGGGCCTCGAAACCACCGCCGACGCCATCGCCGACGCATTCACCACCGCCGGATTCGCGGCCTCGACCCGCCCGGTCGGCAACGGCGTGCAGATCTGCCAGCACCACTGCCCGGTCTCGCACGTCGCCGAGGAATTCCCGGAACTGTGCGAAGCCGAGCAGGCCGCGTTCGCCCAACTGCTCGGCACCCATGTCCAGCGGCTCGCGACCATCGCGAACGGCGACTGCGCCTGCACCACCCACGTTCCACTCGTCCCACCGTCCGGTCCCAAATAGCAACGCTATCCCGATAGATCCCCTAGTCAGCAACCTGTTTTCCACCGGCGACCAGCCCTCGCCGGTCTCGTAACAAGACTCCGGAAGGAGCTCGCATGACCGTCACATCAGACCAGGTGACATCCACTGCGTCGGCCAACGCCGAGCCGCTCACGCAGGAAGAGACCATCGCGTCACTCGGGCATTACGGGTACGGCTGGTCCGATTCCGACGAGGCCGGTGCCAGTGCGCAGCGCGGTCTGTCCGAAGACGTCGTGCGCGACATCTCGGCGAAGAAGAGCGAACCGGACTGGATGCTCGACATCCGTCTGCGCGCGCTGAAGACCTTCGACAAGAAGCCGATGCCGAACTGGGGATCGGACCTCGAAGGCATCCACTTCGACAACATCAAATACTTCGTGCGCTCGAGCGAGAAGCAGGCCGAGAGCTGGGAAGACCTGCCCGAGGACATCAAGAACACGTACGACAAGCTGGGCATCCCCGAGGCCGAGAAGCAGCGCCTCGTCGCCGGTGTCGCGGCGCAGTACGAGTCCGAGGTCGTCTACCACTCGATCCGTGAGGACCTCGAGTCGCAGGGCGTCATCTTCCTCGACACCGACACGGGCCTGAAGCAGCACCCCGAACTGTTCCGGGAGTACTTCGGCACGGTCATCCCGGCCGGCGACAACAAGTTCTCCGCGCTGAACACCGCGGTGTGGTCGGGTGGCTCGTTCATCTACGTCCCGCCGGGCGTGCACGTCGACATCCCGCTGCAGGCCTACTTCCGCATCAACACGGAGAACATGGGCCAGTTCGAGCGGACCCTGATCATCGTCGACGAGGGCGCCTCGGTGCACTACGTCGAGGGCTGCACGGCACCGATCTACAAGTCCGACTCCCTGCACTCCGCGGTGGTCGAGATCATCGTGAAGAAGGGCGGCCACTGCCGTTACACGACCATCCAGAACTGGTCGAACAACGTCTACAACCTGGTCACCAAGCGCACCAAGGTGGAGGCGGGCGGATCCATGGAGTGGATCGACGGCAACATCGGGTCCAAGGTCACCATGAAGTACCCGGCCGTCTGGATGATGGGTGAGCACGCCCGCGGCGAGGTTCTCTCCGTGGCATTCGCCGGTGAGGGCCAGCACCAGGACACCGGCGCCAAGATGCTGCACCTCGCGCCGCACACGTCGTCGACGATCATCAGCAAGTCGGTGGCCCGCGGCGGTGGCCGCGCGTCCTACCGCGGACTCGTCCAGGTCAACAAGGGCGCCCACGGCTCCAAGTCGACGGTCAAGTGTGACGCGCTGCTGGTCGATCAGATCAGCCGCTCGGACACCTACCCCTACGTCGACATCCGGGAGGACGACGTGACCATGGGTCACGAGGCCACCGTGTCGAAGGTGAGCGACGACCAGCTGTTCTACCTGATGAGCCGCGGGCTCACCGAGGACGAGGCCATGGCCACGGTCGTGCGCGGCTTCGTCGAGCCGATCGCCAAGGAACTCCCGATGGAGTACGCCCTGGAACTGAACCGCCTGATCGAACTGCAGATGGAAGGGGCGGTGGGTTAGTGACCACGCCAGAAACTGGTGTCCAGAATCTCGGAGTCACGGGAGCCGTCGCGGGCGAGAATCCGCGGATAGCGCGGACGTCCACCGGCTCGCCGATCGCCAACAAGGGCGAGGTCTTCACGTCGTTCGACGTCAACGCGTTCGAGATCCCGGGTGGTCGCGACGAGGTCTGGCGGTTCACCCCGCTGCGCCGTCTGCGCGGACTGCACGACGGATCGGCCGTGGCGAGCGGCACGGCCACCGTCGACGTCGCCGGCCCGGACTCCGTGACGGTCGAGACCGTCGGACGTGACGACGACCGGCTGGGCAAGGCCGGCGTTCCCGCCGACCGTGTGGCCGCACAGGCGTACTCGGGTTTCGAGACGGCGACCGTCGTGACCGTCGGCCGTGAGGTCGAGGTCGCGGAGACGATCAACATCACGATCACGGGTCCGGGCGAGGGCAAGGTCGCCTTCGGGCACCTGCAGATCCGGCTCGACGCGTTCGCGAAGGCGACCGTCGTCATCGACCAGCGCGGCAGCGGCACGTTCGCCGAGAACGTCGAATTCGTGCTCGGCGACAGCGCCCACCTCACCGTCGTCGCCGTCCAGGACTGGGCGGACGACACCGTGCACGTGGCATCGCATCACGCGCGCCTCGGCCGGGACGCGGTCCTGCGGCACAACGCCGTCAGCCTCGGCGGCGACCTCGTCCGCCTGTCCGCGACCGTCAAGTACGACGGCCCCGGCGGCGACGCCGAACTGCTCGGTCTGTACTTCGCCGACGCGGGACAGCACTTCGAGCAGCGACTGCTGGTGGATCACTCGCAGCCGCACTGCAAGTCCAACGTGGTCTACAAGGGCGCCCTGCAGGGTGATCCGGAGTCCGGCAAACCCGACGCCCACACCGTGTGGATCGGCGACGTGCTGATCCGTGCGGCGGCCGAAGGCACCGACACGTTCGAGCTGAACCGCAACCTCGTCCTCACGGACGGTGCCCGCGCGGACTCGGTCCCGAACCTGGAGATCGAGACCGGCGAGATCGTGGGTGCCGGCCACGCCAGCGCCACGGGTCGATTCGACGACGAGCAGTTGTTCTACCTGCGCGCCCGCGGAATCCCCGAGGACGCGGCACGGCGACTCGTCGTGCGCGGGTTCTTCCACGAGATCATCAACAAGATCGCCGTCGCCGAAATCCGCGAGCGTCTCGAGGCTGCCGTCGAGGCCGAACTCGCCGCAGTCGGCGTCTGAGCCGCGCCGCCGGACCATTACTTCCCATTTCTTCGAAGGATCACAATGTCTACCCCTGACGCTTCCACCCCCGAAACCTCGGTCCTGGAAATCAAGGACCTGCACGTCGACGTCGCGAACACCGACGAGAACGCCGAGCCGATCAACATCCTCAAGGGTGTGAACCTGACGGTTCGGTCCGGCGAGACGCACGCGATCATGGGGCCCAACGGTTCCGGCAAGTCGACGCTGTCGTACGCCATCGCGGGTCACCCCAAGTACCAGATCACCTCGGGGTCCATCACCCTCAACGGTGAGGACGTCCTCGAGATGACCGTCGACGAGCGGGCCCGCGCGGGACTGTTCCTCGCGATGCAGTACCCCGTCGAGGTCCCCGGCGTCTCGATGTCGAACTTCCTGCGCACCGCGGCCACCGCCGTCCGTGGCGAGGCCCCCAAGCTCCGTCACTGGGTGAAGGAGGTCAAGGAGGCGCTGACCGAGCTCGACATCGACCCCTCGTTCGGCGAGCGCAGCGTCAACGAGGGCTTTTCCGGCGGTGAGAAGAAGCGCCACGAGATCCTGCAGCTCGGCCTCCTGAAGCCGAAGATCGCGATCCTCGACGAGACCGACTCCGGACTCGACGTCGACGCCCTGCGCGTCGTCTCCGAGGGCGTGAACCGTTACAAGGAGCGCGAGCACGGCGGAATCCTGCTGATCACGCACTACACGCGCATCCTCCGGTACATCAAGCCGGAGTACGTCCACGTGTTCGTCGGCGGTCGCGTCGTCGAGTCGGGCGGGCCGGAACTGGCCGACGAGCTCGAGGCGAACGGCTACGAGCGCTTCACCCAGGCTGCAGCAACGCAAGGAGCATAAACGCAGATGACCACCTCGGTGCGCGTATTCGACGTCACCCGGATCCGGGAGGACTTCCCGATCCTGGCGCGTACGGTCCGCGACGGAAAACCGCTGGTGTACCTCGATTCGGGTGCCACATCGCAGCGCCCGAACCAGGTGCTCGACGCCGAGAGGGAGTTTCTCACCACCTGTAACGCCGCCGTGCACCGAGGCGCTCACCAGCTCGCCGAAGAGGCCACGGACGCGTACGAGAACGCGCGTGCGGCGATCGCCGAGTTCGTCGGCGTCGACAGCGACGAACTCGTGTTCACCAAGAACGCGACGGAGTCCCTCAACCTCGTCACCCACGTCCTCGGCGACGATCGCTTCGAACGGCACCTCGGTCCCGGCGACGAGATCGTCATCACCGAGCTCGAGCATCACGCCAATCTGGTGCCGTGGCAGGAGCTTGCGCGCAGCACCGGTGCCACGTTGCGCTGGTACGGCGTCACCGACGACGGCCGCATCGACGTCGACTCGCTCGAGCTGACCGATGCCGTCAAGGTCGTGTCGTTCACCCACCAGTCCAACGTGACCGGGGCGGTGGCACCGGTCGAGGAACTGGTCCGCCGCGCCCGCGCGGTCGGCGCACTGGTGGTGCTCGACGCCTGCCAGTCCGTCCCGCACATGGCGGTGGACTTCCACGCGCTGGGAGTCGACTTCGCGGCGTTCTCCGGGCACAAGATGCTCGGCCCGTCCGGCGTGGGTGTCCTGTACGGGCGCCGCGAACTCCTGAACGCGATGCCGCCGTTCATCACCGGCGGCTCGATGATCGAGACCGTCACGATGGAACGCACCACGTACGCGCCGCCGCCGCAGCGGTTCGAGGCCGGTGTTCCGATGACATCGCAGGTCGTCGGTCTCGGCGCCGCGGTCCGGTATCTCGACGAGATCGGGATGGACGCGGTCGCCGCGCACGAACACACCCTGGTCGAGGCGGCACTGGCAGCGCTCGGCGCCATCGACGGCGTGCGCATCATCGGACCCACGACTGCCGAGAACCGAGGCGGGGCAGTGTCGTTCGTGGTCGACGGGATCCATGCCCACGATCTCGGCCAGATCCTCGACGACGAGGGCGTCGCCATCCGCGTCGGCCACCACTGCGCCTGGCCCCTGCACCGGCGTTTCGGTGTCGCGGCCACGGCGAGGGCGTCGTTCGCGCTGTACAACACGGTCGACGAGGTCGCCGCTCTTGCGGCGGCGGTGCGGCGTGCCCAGGAGTTCTTCGGGGAGGTTCCTGCATGAGAATGGAACAGATGTACCAGGAAGTGATCCTGGACCACTACAAGCATCCCCACGGCCGCGGCCTTCGTGAACCGTTCGGCGCCGAAGTCCATCACGTCAACCCGACGTGCGGCGACGAGGTGACGCTGCGCGTGCAGCTCGCCGACGACGGCACGGTGGTGGATGTGTCGTACGACGGCCAGGGGTGTTCCATCAGCCAGGCGTCGACGTCGGTGCTCACCGATCAGGTGGTGGGGATGCCCGTCGAGCAGGCGCTGCAGACCGTTGCCGCGTTCAACGAAATGGTCAGCAGCCGCGGTACCGTCGAGGGGGACGAGGACGTCCTCGGGGACGGCATCGCCTTCGTCGGTGTCTCGAAGTACCCGGCCCGCGTGAAGTGCGCGTTGCTGGGATGGATGGCATTCAAGGACGCGGTTGTTCAGATAGTGGACGACCGGGTCGTGGACGAACAGGATTCGGCCGTCCCGACAGTGGACGGCGAACCAGCTCGAATCGGAGGACAGGCATCATGAGCGAGACGCAGACGCCGCAGGCGGACGCCACAGCCGCACCGGAGCAGGCGCCGGCGGACCAGGGCAGCGAATCCGCGCCCGCCGCATCGGGTGCGATCACCGACCCGAAGCGCCTGGAGGAGCTGGAGGAGGCGATGCGTGACGTCGTCGACCCCGAACTCGGCATCAACGTCGTCGACCTCGGCTTGGTGTACGGAATCACCGAGGACGAGGACGCCGTGACCCTCGACATGACCCTCACGTCGGCGGCGTGCCCGCTGACCGATGTCATCGAGGACCAATCCCGCGGCGCACTCGTGCGCAGCGGTCTGTGCAACGAATTGAAGATCAACTGGGTGTGGCTCCCGCCGTGGGGCCCCGACAAGATCACCGAGGACGGCCGCGAGCAGTTGCGGGCCCTCGGCTTCACGGTCTGACCACCCACTGCCGTTGACACGGGGAGGGGC